>NZ_JAVRCL010000044.1:0-71163 GCF_034530775.1 Nostoc sp. DedSLP04
GACCTTTGTGAAGGTTGGCTGCTTGCAAAAGAGACTTAACGGGAAAAGTCAGAACGAAGTAATTGTTTAGAGAGAATTCGATAAACTCCAGGTTTCTCATCTAAAAAGCAACAAGCTTTAACAATTCTTACCGCAAAACTTCTTGTCCTGTCAGTAATGCTACTATTAGTTACCATATTTCTCTTTTAAATCTTAATATCTATGTTTCCCCCATCTAAAATAAAAATTACAGTATTAGTCTAAATAAATTACGAATTACGAATTACGAATTACGAATTATTATGGAATCCCCAATCGAAAGAATAAAACTGTCTCAAACAGCCAAAGACCAACTTACCAAACTTAAGCGCAGCACCAAAATCGATCAATGGAATATCCTATGCCGTTGGGCGTTTTGTCGTTCCCTCGCAGAAGCAACCACACCCTCCCCCGTCCCAATTCCCCAGGATAGTAATGTCGAAATGAGTTGGCGCGTCTTTGGCGGGGAAATGTCTGATATACTCCTCCTCGCCCTCAAGCAACGCTGTCATAATGACGGTTATTCTATTGACAAAGAAACCCTTGCTACCCAATTTCGGTTACATTTGCATCGCGGAATTGGCTACTTAGCAGGCGATCCAAATATCAAGAAAATTGAAGATTTAATTGAACTGGCTGTTAAACCTTGAAAGAATATTAGCTGCTAACTGTCTTAATTACGAATTACGAATTACGAATTACGAATTAGTATTATGCCTGAAGCGCTAGAAATTGAGCGTCATAGAGCTGCGATCGCTCGCACTGACATATCTCGCCCCGTGCGATTGGCAATAGAATGGGCAATCCTCAATCCAGACACCACTTTTTTTGATTACGGTTGCGGCTATGGTGGTGATGTCCAACGAGTTAAAAACTTAGGCTACACCAGCACAGGCTGGGATCCTTACTACTATCCCGATGTCCCACGCACTCCCGCCGATGTGGTCAACTTGGGCTATGTCCTCAACGTCATTGAAGACTCAGAGGAACGCCGTCAAAGCTTGATCCAAGCTTGGGAACTCACCGGGAAAGTTTTAATTGTCGCGGCTCAAATCCTGATTAATGCTCCCAGTAAAACCCAACTTGCTTACAATGATGGCATTGTGACGCGCCGCAATACTTTTCAGAAATATTACGAACAACAAGAACTCAAAACTTATATTGATGAAGTTTTAAATGTTGATGCAGTACCGATCGCACTAGGAGTCTATTTTGTTTTTCGAGATGAAGCGGAAAAAGAAAGTTACAAAGCTATCCGCTTTTTTTCTACCACTTCTACACCGCGAGTCCGCATCCCCACTAAGCGGTTTGAAGATTATCAAGAACAGCTGCAACCACTCATGGCTTTTTTTACCAAGCGCGGTAGACTACCTGTGAAAGGCGAATTGGAAAATGAGCAAGAATTACTGAGGGAATTTGGTAACTTTCGCCGCGCCTTTGGTGTAGTTTTGCAAGCTACTGATGAGGCTGAATGGGATGCGATCGCTTATCGTCGTTCTCTGGATATCCAAGTTTATCTCGCCCTGACTCACTTTGATAAACGTCCCGCATGGCAAAAGCTAGCTCCAGAAATGCGTCACGATATCAAAGCCTTTTTTAGTAGCTACGAGGAAGCGTGCCTTGTAGCCGACCAAAAGCTTTTCAGCTTGGGTAAATCTGGAGTAATTCAAACTGCTTGCGAAAAAAGCAAAATTGGTAAACATACGCGCGGTGCGCTTTACGTCCATGTTTCAGCATTAGCAGCACTCGATCCCTTGCTACGAATTTGTGAAGGCTGCGCTAGCCGCACCATTGGGCGTGTAGATGGGGCTACATTAATAAAATATCACACTGATAAGCCGCAAATATCCTACCTGTTTTACCCCGACTTCGATACTAATCCCCACCCGGCGTTAAAAGCCAGCATCGGTATTGACTTAAAAACCCTATTCATCACTCACCGAGACTACGAAACTAGGGCAAATCCGCCGATTTTGCACCGAAAGGAAACATTTGTTACTAGCGACTACCCACGCTACGAAGAATTTGCTAAACTCACCCAACAAGAAGAGAAATTAGGATTGCTCAAGGGTAAAAGCGATATCGGCACTCGTGAAGGTTGGGAAAAATGCCTCACTGCACACAGAGTCGAAATCAGAGGGCATCAGGTTTATTCAATTTAAGAAAGTTAAGAAAACGCTGACCTATAAGGTTATCCTGAATTTGTATTTAACCTAAGTAAATCTTGGTAGTTTGTCATATTTGCGATAAATTACACAGCAGCTGTAGCAAATTTCAATCCCCGATCGGGATTATATAAGGAACTGCTGCCGCTCGGATAATTCAAACCTTTATAGGTAATAGTTACATGATATGCTTTTACATTTCCTCGTTGGATTTTATTGATATTTCCTCAAAAGAGGCAAAAAGTTGAGAATATGAGGAAAATTAAATCGCTGCTGGGAGTTTTCGGTAGTCGCAAGATGGCGGCTTTATTATTTTTAGGTTTTTCATCGGGTTTACCATTATTGTTAATTGGTAATACCTTAAAAGCTTGGATGACCGTAGAAAAGGTAGACTTAGCCGCTATTGGTTGGTTTAGCCTTGCTAGTTTGCCTTATTCCTTGAAGTTTCTGTGGTCGCCGTTCCTGGACAGATTCAGCTTACCAATTTTGGGACGAAGACGGGGTTGGTTAATTTTGACGCAGATTGCTTTGATTATAGCGATCGCATTCATGGCTTTCCAACAACCCAAACAAGCATTACAGCTACTAGCCATCAACGCCATAGTCATCGCTTTTATCAGTGCAACTCAAGATATCGCTGCTGATGCCTACCGTACCGACGTTTTAGAAAAACTAGAAATGGGGGCTGGTGCAGCAGTTTTTATCTTAGGTTATCGAATTGCCCTGTTAATCGCAGGTGCTTTAGCTTTGATACTTGCTGACAAACTGCCTTGGTCATCGGTTTACTTGTTTATGGCAGGAACGATGGTAATTGGTATTCTTGCCACCTTGTTCGCACCAGAACCCCAGGAAATTAGCCCTCCAAGTTCTCTTGCTGATGCTGTCATCTTGCCGTTTCAGGAATTTTTTCAGCGTCAAGGGATTATCAAAGCTATTTTAATGCTTGCATTCATCACTCTATACAAGCTAGGCGATGCTTTGTTGAGCAATATGACCACGCCTTTTTTGCTGCAAACTGGTTTTACCAAAACCGACATTGGGGCAATTCAAGTGGGGATGGGGTTAATTGCGACGATTGTTGGCGCTTTAGCAGGTGGTTCAATTTTGAGTGCTATTGGCATCAATAGATCGCTTTGGGTTTTTGGTATTCTACAAGCAGTAAGTAATTTAGCTTACTTTTTTCTAGCATATATCGGTCAAAACTACCAAGCTATGGTACTTGCCATCAACGTAGAACAATTTTGTGGTGGATTGGGGACAGCAGCCTTTGTTGCCTTTTTGATGAGTCTTTGTAACCAGCGATTTTCCGCTACCCAATATGCTTTGTTATCCAGCTTAATGGCTGTCAGTCGTGATATTCTGGCGGCCCCTGGAGGCGCGATCGCCCAAAGCACGGGTTGGCCTATATTTTTCTTAATTACCATCGCCGCCGCTATACCAGGACTATTCCTATTGCCAGTATTTGCCCCCTGGAACCCTCAGCCAGTGGCAGTATCCAGACCAGGACTTGAGGACGAAGAAGAGGATATATGGGGAATCAAGTAGTTATTGCTGTCGGCACATTCATCCTCTTACTGACTGGTTTATTACTTGGCTATGTTCTCTCGCAGTTAGTTCTAGGATTTTTAGCATTTAACCTCTTAACTTTTTTTGGAACACTCAGCCTAATTTTAATTTTTGGTACGCTTTATTACGTTTTATTTTGGCAATTGCGAAGAGAACAATCCCGCCCATCAACTCCATCAACCATCAATCAAGGGATACCAACCCAGGTAGAGGAGGGTTTATCTGATAGCTATCTCAAAAACAGGCTGATAGCTAAATTATCTGGTGACACTGCCGCAGCCGAACGGTTAATTGAACAGGCAAAGGAAACTTATCCTGGGATGCCGGAGAACTGGTATTGCGAAAGAGTACTTGATGACTTGGAAAGCGATCGCCAGAGGGAATAGGGAAGCAGGGGAGGCTTTGGGAGCAGAGGAGGGAGTAAAGGAGAATTAATAACCAATGCCCAATGCCCAATGCCCCATTCCCAATTCCCAATTCCTATGCACAGAAAATTGCTAAAATAAATCAAGAATACTTCACAAATCTTTAGCTAGGTTCTCATAAAAGTTCCTAGCTTCTTACAATTAAAATATGGCTATTTTTCGTCAATACATCGCCCCACTGCTTGTAGTACTGGTATTTGTTTTTGCTCTAGTGGCAGTCAGCGCCCGGATCTTTTTACCGTCCGATATGGCAGCACCTGCACCAATTGAAGAGGTACAGGTAACTTCTCAACCTACTCCAACTGATTTACCTTCAGCAACACATAACGCGATCTAGCTAAGTCAATAAATATCAGTAGTGTCTGAGCAACTATTACCTGGATATATTATTCGCCGTGGCTCCCTTTTAGAGCGTTCGCTGCTGCTCAAATTCATGCAGCGAACTTACCAGGATCTCTTTCCCAACGAGGATTTTTCCCACTTAGAGCAAACAGTTAAGCAATACTTTTCTAGCGATACGCCCTTGTGGTGGGTAGAAGAGGAGGGGGAGCAGGGGAGAAATCAATTCAAAATTCAAAATTCAAAATTCAAAATTGAAGATTCAATCCCAATGCCCAATGCCCCATTCCCAATGCCCCATGCCCATCCCCCCATAGCCTGCCTCTGGGTGGGCAATGCCATAGATCAAGTACATGGGAACCGTCATGCTCACATCTTTATTCTCTACGTTGTACCAGAACATCGGCGGCGGGGTATTGGTACAGCTTTAATGGAATATGTGGAAAATTGGGCTATTCAAAGAGGCGATCGCCAGATTGGACTGCAAGTATTTCAATCAAACAAACCCGCATTGAATCTTTATAATCAGTTAGGCTATCAAACCCAATCCCTATGGATGGTAAAATTCCTGAGTGCAGAAAAATAAACTCAAGGATAGCGATAATATACTGTTGCATCTGAGTTATGGAGGTTCTCGTTTGCATAAAACTCAACGAGGAAGAAAGGAAAATGTATAAGAACCCAACTAATATATATAAATATAAAGATAAAGCTTTAACTTATTAGCGCGGGGGATTATGTGTTAATCCCTTTTCGGGATTGAAATCAAATTATGTATGACGAAGACGATCTAAGCCTACTGGATATTGAGGAGGAGCTAGAAAGCCCCTTAGATAAAATAGAGCCGCTAACTGCCGAATCAGTTGTGGCCAAGCCCGATCCAGAAGTGATGCTAGCCTTGCTGGAAAATCCCCAGCCCCAGCAAAGAATGTTAGCAGCACGTGCTTTTTGTGATATAGAAGATGCCCGTGCTACCCCCCATCTGATTCGCCTGTTAACTGATACCTGTCCCTTGGTGCGGGTAAGTGCAGCTTATGGCATCGGACGCAATCCCAGTTTAGAAGCAGTGAGTCCGTTAATTGCTCAACTAAACAGTGATTGGAATGGCTATGTGCGTAAAGGTGTAGTTTGGGCTTTAGGAAACTGTCGCGATCGCCGTTCTTTAGCACCTTTAGCAAACGCTCTCAGAACCGACATTTCCGCAGTGCGTTTGTGGGCTGCTAGCGCCTTAGCACAAATGGCAGAAGTCGGTTATGAAGCAGTGATAGGCGCAATACCACCATTAATCGAAGCCTTAGTCCAAGATCCCGTGGCAGCAGTGCGAAGTAACAGTGCTTGGGCAATTGGTCAACTGTGCCGTGAATTGCCTTCTAATGTAGTTTATGCCACAGCGATCGATGCCCTAATTCAAGCCTTTGCCGAAGACGAAGATTTGGGAGTCCGAGAAGACGCCAAAGCCTCACTATTAGGAGTGGGCGATCCCCGTGGCTTACAGCTAATTGAAACGCTGGAACAAGAAGGGTGGTTTTGATTTGGGCATTGGGCATTGGGCATTGGGCATTGGGCATGGGGCATTGGGCATTGGGCATGGGGTATTAATCACTTGAATTCCAATCCTAACTCCTAACTCCTAACTCCCAACTTCTAACTCCTAACTCAGCCCTTACTGTCCTTCAGCTACAGGTTTGACCAAATTTAAGTCATAAGGGCGCTCAGTATCATCCTCACCCAAATATTCACCATTTTGAATTTCCAGAATAACTAGCGGAATATGCCCAGGATTATCTACTTTATGTAGTGTTGCAGCCGGGACATAAGTTGATTCGTTTCGATTCAGTAATATTTCCGTATCGCCACAAGTCACCTTCGCCACGCCGGAAACTACAACCCAATGTTCATTGCGGTGATAATGAATTTGTGGTTTAATTCCGTGCCTGGGCTTAATTTCCACACGACTAATTCTATAAGTTTCTCCCTCCTCGATTACCTCTACCTCACCCCAATATCGTGTACCTGAATGTGGAGACAATTCGTTGATATTTGACTGGGTATTATTTTCATTGGGAGTCATAATTAATTTCTCAACCAGATAAGTATTAGTATTTATCAGTAATTTACCGTAAACGAGATAAACCTGGGTAGGGAGATGCAGTAACAACGTCTCTATTGATGACAACTGCTCTAACTTTACTTGAGGCAACAGATTCTATCCGTGAATTTTTAAATGTTTGAAGGCGTGAATTGTTCACTCCCCCGTATACTGAATCCGATAAATCCGATTATTGGCTTCTTCTGTTAGTAGTAAACTGCCATCTGGCAACACCAGTAAACCTACAGGCCGTCCCCAAGTGGTTGGTACAGAAGGATTTAGCAAAAATCCTGTGAGAAAGTCTTCGTAGTAGCCAAGCGATCGCCCTTTAGCATCAAAGGGAACAAATACAATTTTATAACCAGTGCCGCGATCGCGATTCCAAGAACCACGAAAAGCAGCAAAAGCACCGTTCTGGTATTTTTTGGGATACGTTTTACCATCATAAAACTGCAAACCCAATGCTGCGGAGTGCGCCTGAAACAGCACATCTGGCGTTTGAGTTCGGGCTACTAAATCAGGACGTTTACTTTTGTTATCCGTCTTTTGCCGCGGATCGAGGTTGTTTGGTGTTAGATAAGCATAGGGCCAGCCGTAAAATGCCCCTTGTTTAACGCGTGTTAGATAGTCTGGCACCAAATCATCACCAATTCCATCCCGTTCGTTAACAGTGGTATAAAGTTCCTTAGTTACAGGATGAAAGTCTAAACCAACAGGGTTACGCAAGCCGGAAGCGAAAGTTTGCTGCTGGGAACCATCTAAATTCATCACCTGTATCGAAGCCCGTGGTAGGGGTTCTTCATCTACATTGGTTCCCGATCCAACTGAAATATATAATTTATTGCGATCGGGCGAGACAACGACATTGCGCGTCCAATGGTTGTTATAACCTTGAGCGGGCAAATCGGCAATTTTTTCCCCTTTACCTGTAATTTTGTTTTGCTCTTTCGTATAGGGAAAACGCACTACAGCATCTGTGTTTCCCAGAAAAAAGGAATTACCTGCAAAAGCCATTCCAAAGGGTCTATTGAGTCCGTTATCACTACTAGCAAAGGTTTCTCGAACGTCAGCGACACCATCGCCGTTGCTGTCACGCAATAGACGAATCCGATTTTGCCCGGTTTCAGTCACTAAAACATCACCCCTGGGGGTTAAAGCTAGCCAGCGTGGGGCATCTAAACCTTCAGCAAAGACATTTACTGTGAAGCCTCGTGGTACACGCAGCACCGGATTTTCAGGAATGGGCACAACTTCAGGCCGCTTGGAGGCGCTTTCTGTTGCGAAGGGTGCTGGTAAATTCTTTAGATTGATTCGGATGGGTGTAGGTGAAAGTACTTCAGTACGGACAATATTTTTCGGCTGTGTAGGATTCTGTGTCAGTTGGGCAGAAGGTACGGATTTTTGAGGTGTGGGATTATCTGAGTTAGCGCGAGTCTGGTTACAGGCTGCTGCCAAAATCATTAAAAAAACTGGCAGCAAAAAACGCGCAGGAACTTTCATGGTGGTAGACACTATACACAATGTTCCTACTCTAGACCTGAGGCTTAATAATTGTCGCCAGTCAAAAGTTTGATTTTTCTTAGTTGTCAACCTATTAATAATTCAAAAATAAAGCACTAGTAACTAGATTCTATTCCCGATGACCAATGCTCAATGTTTACACATACAAACATTTATTAGTGAACAAAAAATTTTCAAATTCTGCTGCTGGTAAGGGACGACTAAATAGAAAACCTTGCATAGAGTTACATTTGTATTGGCGTAAAAAACCTAGTTCTGGTTCTGTCTCTACACCTTCAGCCACTACATCTAAATTGAGATTGTGAGCCATCTGAATTAATGCCTTAGCGATGGCTGACTTTTGCGAATCATTAGCAACATTATGGATAAAATAACGATCTATTTTTAATGTATTTATTGGTAAGTTTTTCAGATAAATCAAAGAAGAGTAACCCGTACCAAAATCATCGATCGCAATTTTTATACCCAAGGATTGCAATTTGCTCATAGTAGCGATCGCACTATTGACATCTTGCATAATCATACTTTCAGTGAGTTCTAGTTCTAGGTCATGTGGTTCTATATTATTCACGGATATAAAATTAACTATATTATGAATGAAATCTGGTTGATTAAATTCAATTGCTGACAGATTTACAGCAACAATCAATGAATCAATTCCAGCATCACGCCAGCTTTTAATTTGTTCGCATACCCTTTTTAATACCCATTTCCCAATTGGAACAATTAAACCTGTAGACTCTGCTAACGGAATAAATTCTGTTGGATAAATCATTCCTAACTCTGGACTTTGCCAGCGTAATAAACTTTCAGCACCTACTATTTTTCCAGATGTAATATCGACTATTGGTTGATAATAAATTTCAAATTCTTGAAAATTATGTTGTTTTATAGCTCGGTGTAAGCTAATTTCTAACAACTGCATTTTTGGAGACAAGTTATTAATGACAGTCTGAGAAGATAAATACCTTTTTAAAGTAGCGTATTTTTCCAACCTGTTCATAATGGCACTTAATAACTCAGCTCGAGTGAATGGCTTAGTTATATAGTCATCTGCACCCATATCCATACCTTGACGGAAGTCAGATTTAGCAGATTTGGCAGTGAGAAAGATGAAGGGAATGGTTGCCGTAGATGGTTCTTGACGTAATGCTGTGAGCACACCATAACCGTCAATTTCTGGCATCATCATATCACAAAGAATTAAATCAGGAACTTCGGAGATAGCCAAATTTACCCCGATTCTCCCATTAGCCGCAGCAATAGTTTCAAAATCCTCAGCTTCTAGCAAATCTAAAATGTTTTCCCGGACTGCTTCTTCATCTTCTATTATTAATATTTTTGGCATAAATTACCTCATATTTATATCTTATTGTTTTCCGACAGTATCCAGTAATACTTATTACAAAAAAATGTTTTTTGTAATTTAAGTATTTTAACTTTGTAGATATCTCCACAATTTTTTAAAATTGTCATTTTTAATCTAGCATCTAGTATATTAACACCATTGCTAGCGCGATAAAATGATTTAAGAATATTTCCTATGTTTTCTTGGAAAATACAAATTTGCCAATCTTTAATTTCAAATAAGGTTTGTCTATATTGGCTAAGTAAATTCAACTTGAAATTGCTATCACCAGAGAAAGATTTAATATAAATTGAAAACAAGTTAATCAAGATGTGTGCCAAAAGTTTTTCATCGATGCAGCAGGTTACAAATTTATATTTACTGATGAAAACAATCAAGCGCCGATAGCCCAGATTCATCTGTATTTGTTCTGGCAATTGTCGGCTGTATTCAACCAAATTGAAGTATGTTGGTCTATACTCTAATTTTCCTACTTCTAACTGGCCAATAATCAACACATCATTCAACATTTCAGTCATGATTATGTGATATTTGGGCTTCTTTGTCTGCATGACCTTATTAGACTTACGGTAAAAGTCCAAATCTCCCTCATAAAGTTCAATGAAGTGAGTGTATTTGCTTGTCGTAGCTTTACGTACTATAGCGCGTACTAGTAACCATTGGGGCTTGAGTAATTGTCTCTCAACGAAAATCTGATGTTCTACCTCCAAGGAACCAATACTAGCATTACCTCTAGTTTTCTCTGTTTTTTGTGCCAGTGCTTGACAGATATAGATGCTTTCAGGAGTAATATTACCGACAATGTTACGTTGCTTATCTACAACTTGAAGTAGTTCCAACTGATGCTGGCACAACCGTGATAGCACTGAGACTATCTTTGAAAATTCTGACATGTTAAATGTCATAACTAAGGTATGCATAACTTCAAAAGTATTGGCTGTTTTCAAGCTAGTTTCAGAAGCTATAAACAGTACCATATCATGCTTGCTGAAGTACCCTACTACCTACGAAGATGAAAAAACAAGATACTTTTACCCTGTGCTATACCAGTGCGTAAGCGTAGTCAATTGTATAAATAGCATCTACTTTAATAGTGATGTTTTTAACACAACCATCAGGAGCAAACAGTCAATTCTTAACTCTAAGCTTTGTAGGCTGATGAGCTGAGGTAAAGTTTGCATAGATTTTCACGATAGCTATCATCAAATAATAGTTATCTAAAGCTGCTTATCTAAGTATTTTCCAATATTTTGACCTTAAACAACTAGTAATTTTTGGGATACAAACACTACAAAAAGTGTGTTAAGAATTACAAACTAGCTTATATCCAGCTAGTTGGGTATTGAGTATTGGGCAAAACAGTTTTGAGTGCTGTTAGCGGAAAGCTAAGGTTTAGCCCGTGCTGAGTTAGGAGTTTTCTTTTGTCCCCTTGTCCCCTTGTCCCCTTGTCCCCTTGTCTCCCCGCTTCTCTGCCTCTTCACAAAGGACGTAACTGCAACCGCCGTTCGCCATAACGTAATAGCCTTTCTATAGTTACGAGCCGATTTTCCCAAACTTTGACTTGATAGGAATTCGACTTAATTTCTTGGCTCATCAATACCCGAAATTGTGACTGGAACCGAGTTAGAGAGGCTCTCGCCACGAGTAACTTACTAGCAGAAGGAGAAGCGGCAAGCTGATTTAAAGCACTGCGTAAAACTTCTGCCTGGTTGTTAAAATCTGAAATTTTTTGAGATGGTCTTGGTCGTTGGTCATTTTGGAAAACAAATTTCCATTCCCGTTGTAGCGCGGTGTAACGGATGGCGGCAGTTTGAAAAGGCTGACTCAGAGGAATCGGTTCACTTGTTGTAGATTGAATTCTACCTTGGGTGTTACTAAAGAGTTTTTGGAGATCGTTGTTAAAATTCTCTGCGGCAAATAGTGCATAACCACTAACTGGCAAGTCCCTTACCAACTGGAGTTGATCGAATGCCCCGATGGTTGGCAAAGAAAGTAAGCGAATTCCCGGCACCAACAAGGTAGCTCCCAATTGTTTAGAGGCAATCCAGGGTTGGGCCAGTCGTTGAAATCGAGAAGTATCAAGAGCATAAGTCATGGGAACAATTAAATCTACATCCCCCCGTTTTGCCCAAGTTTCCCAATTTTGTTGAATTTTCTGAATCCGTTCTAGTTCTGGCAAAGGAAATACTGCAACCGACAAAATCAAATTCGGTTGCTTTTGTCGCAACTGCTGTGATACTTGGGCGACAAAGCTATCAACTTGCTCGGTGCGAAATTTTGTCCATTTTTGCCACAAATCTGCTTGGCTAGGAGAAATATTCACTGGATCTACACCAGTAAGTTTCTGAAATTGCGCTCTTGCAGCTTTCCCATAGCCATAAGTTCGACCTGCTGATGGATCTTGGAAAGGGTAGCGAATGTAGTCTAGCTGTAAACCATCCACCTTATATTTAGTGACAATTTCCTCATACAGCTTGAGCAAGTATTGCCGCACTTCGGGGTTAGCTGGATCGAAGAATGGCTTGGTCTGACCAACGGGAATCATGTTGCCTAGATTATCGTAATTTGCCCAGTCGGGATGAGCCGCCAGTACTGGCCCTGGATAATTAGGATTAAGATTGAGAATTTCATTATGACGTTGGTTGCCAGCAGCAAAAGTCCACACCCAAGCGTGTAATTCCATGTCTCGCTCATGAGCTAGTTTCACCGCTTCTTCCAGTGGGTTCCACCCACGAATTAATGGGTTTTGCTCTTTTGCGACTTGGCTTGGATAAATTGGATAGCCAGCGTTAACAGTTTCAAAAAAGACGGTATTAATCCCGGCTTGGGCGAGGCGATCAAAAATCTGTGCCAGTCCCGCCTTACTACCAGCGCGAACAATCGTTCCCCGATCTAACCAAACTGCGCGAATTTCTGGTTGAGCTAGTTTCCGATCGACAGGAAACTGCTGCCACAAAGTTGTTTTAGCAGTCAGCCACTGTTGACGAGCCAAAGCGTAGTTTTTTTGAGCAATCAATTGGGGTAAATTTTTAGCAATTAGCCTTGCTTGTGCTAACACTTGGTCTTTACTTATGGCTAACGCCCCCAGTTTGGTTGAGGCTAATTGTGTTGGCTGTTCTTTGACAGACTGGGGGGTGTTCAAATTCCTAGAAAACTGTTTTCCCTCACCCTCAGATATTGTTTCGCCAACATTAGCCGCATCAGCTAACACCGCTAAATGAGCGCTTTCCACCCGACCAATCAGATTTTCTAGTTCTTGCTGGAGAGCGATCGCTTGGTTGTTATCAATCGGCTCGTTGGAGTTGGGTGCAACATCCAAACGCACCGCTTGTTCTAATTGGTCAATAGCCTCCTGAGAACTTGGAGGTTTGACCATAGGCAAAGGTCTAGGTATAGGAGCAGTGGCAGTTTTAGGAGGAGTCAATGAGGGAGATAAGGGAGATGAACTACCCCTCTGCCCCTCTGCCCCCCTGCCCCTCTGCCCCCCTGCCTCTGTGCTCCCCGGCGCTGAGGGCGCAGCTGCAACAGTTGTAGAGCAGCTTTGGGAACCTCCTGGTATTTTTTTGGTGCGATTTGATGGCGCTAGTGCTGTTAAATAGTGATTGATAGTAGTTTTTAACCAGGCATTATCCAACTCGGCTGCGGAGGCTGTATCTGTTCCCCAGCGCCAGCCCAAAAAGGTGGAACGCTCAGTTGTCACGACTGCGGCCGGACTATCTTTGGAATTCCAAACAACAGGAGATTCAGTGCCCATATCATTAGGAATCACAACGCCGCCGCGCACTTTACCAAATAGTCCAGTTTGATTTGCCCATTCTGGAATCCTGGTTTTTGCAGCTTGAATCTGTTCTGTGTCACTAAGGCTGAATCCCCAATAACCTCCCAAGAGCGATCGCAATAATTGCCGTACTCCTGGCGATGATAAACTACCTACAGGCCCACTAGCAATCAAACGCCCTCCCTTACTCATCCAGTCTTCTAGAGCGATCGCTTGAGTTGGTGTTAATGTCTCGACGTTTGGCAAAAATAATACGCGGCGATCGCCCCAATCTGCCCCACTCTTGACATCATTTAGGGAAATTACACAATATTTCACTCCTGTTGTCTGTAAGCGATCGCTTATCCCTCTCCATTGATTTACATTTTCTTGCCCATACACTACGCTTAATACGGGTTCTTCAGTCGCTGCCGTTGCTGGCAAAATACTCAAAAAACTTAAAACTACAATTTCACAACTTAAAATAAATAATCTTTTAGCTTCTTTAATTTTTAAACTTATATCTTTTTGGTTTTCCTGATAATTCACCAGTGACTCCTCACTTCATTATTAATTAATTTAGTTATTAGTCAGAATTCATTAGTACAGAATATAGGACTTGAGCTTTATCCTAGTAAGTTTACTGAGATTCTCACTCGGCTTAAGTAAGCTAATCTTGAACTTAAAAAAAAAATAGAATTCCTATAAGCTTTTCGTAGAAGTACTTAGTGAATGACTTTCATCAATCTAGCCTATCAAAAGCAGTAAAAAATGCCAAGATGGATACTCAAATTGCCCAGGCGATTCTATAGAAATTGTTAGCTATTACATTGGGAATTTCATTCTATTGATGATTAGCTTTTTAGAAAATTTTGTGTTTACCAATTCCAATAGGCTTTTGAGCAATTGCAGAGATTTTTTATTTAAACCTAAAATAAAAAATGCCACTCTTATTCTGATTATCTATTTTTCAGGATTTTTGTGAGTTAAAAAAGTAATACTAGTGCATTTTAAAGCCCTCACCCTAAATCTCTCTCCCAAGCTTGGGAGAGGTACTTTGAAATTGGCTCGGCTCCCTTTTTGCCAAAATTGTGAGAACGGGTTGGCGGATGAAGACAGATTTTGTATTTGTGTAATAAGTCTAATTATTACTCTTGACGATCGCCAGAGTTAAACTAACAATAATTTTTCACGAATTTTTCCAGAAATTTTTAGATAAAATAAGATAATAATTTCAACAGTCGCAATTGCAATCACCAAAATTTATTAAATGTAAAGCTTATCAATTTTGTATTTAACATTAAAATCTTTGGATACAAAAAAATTGCTTTGAGTTGAAAAGCTTAAAATTATACTGATTCAAAAAACGTTTATAACAGATAACCACACCCCCAAAGCATTTTCTTGACAAGAATAGGGATCGGGGGTGAAATTTTGCTATGTACTTCATCCACCTGGAAACTACTATAAAACTAAAAGACTAACAAAAACAGCTTAAAGAATACAAGTATTGATTAAATCTTCAACTCCTCCTACTGGTAAAATTTTTGTCTCAAGTTTGCAGGCTAATTCTTCAATACTCATATCATCTAAAAATACCAATTCACCATGTTTGAGCATTACATTTGGTAGTAAAATTCCGTCTCCCAAATCTTGTCCTTGTAAGTTCAACAGCAAATCATGACCCGTTAGTAATCCCGTGACAGTGATACTCTGTCCCCAATAATCACTACATAAAGCACGCATATTTACTTTTAATCCTTCAACAGAATTTAACCGTTTCAAGATAGGTTCAAAGGCATTTTCTACTGCGTTGCCTACTACCCAAGTTAATTTTCTCTGAGGATAAACTTTTGGCGGTAGTAATTCTGTTGCCGCGGCTGCAAATTGCTTGATAAACAACTGAATTGAACCAACACCATTATCAATTTGGGGATACTCTTCATATTCAGATTCGCTCGGTAATTCTTCACCTGCAATCAAAAACCACTCATCAGCTAACCAAGCGACGTTAGAGGAAAACTTTTGACGAAATTGTTGCGAGAGTATTCGCACTTGAGAAATCACTTCTTTCGCTTTTTCTTTGGTTACGGGTGTAAGTTCGTCTTCTGGAGGCCGAAACCTTGTCAATCCGACTGGCACAACTGCCACCGATGCCACCGTAGGCACTTCACCAGTATGAAAGGATGCTAAGTCTTTTAAGGTTTGCTCTAGATGTTCGCCATCATTTATACCAGGACAAACAACTACTTGAGCATGAACTTGTAGCCGTCTTTTTTGAAACCACTTGAGTTGTTGCAAGATTTGTCCTGCACGAGGATTTTTCAAGAGTCTAATTCTAACTTCCGGCTCCGTGGCATGAACAGAAACATACAACGGAGATAAGCGCATTTGTTCAATCCGCTGCCATTCTCTTTCTGGTAAATTGGTCAGGGTAAGATAAGAGCCGTACAAAAAGCTTAAGCGGTAATCGTCGTCTTTAAAGTACAAGCTGGTGCGCTTACCTGGTGGTTGTTGGTCGATAAAGCAAAAAGGACAACGGTTATTACACTGAATTAAGCCATCAAATAGGGCAGTTTCAAATTCTAGTCCTAAGTCTTGGTCGTAATCTTTTTCGATTTCCAAGCTATGAGTTTTACCAGTAGCGTCTAAAACTTCTAATTCTAAAATTTCATCAGCACACAAAAACTGATAATCAATTAAATCGCGGGGACGTGTACCATTGATTGCAACGATCGCATCCCCAACTTCAAAACCAATCTCTGCGGCTATTGAGTCTGGAAGAACTTTGGTAATTCGAGCAGGATGAATGGTAGTCATGGGGAATGGGGCATTGGGCATTGGGCATTGGGCATTATAGCGTTTCTTAGTTGAGTTTAATACAGACTTAACCTCAGCCTCTTCCCTAGTCGCGTTGGTGAGTAAAATTTAAAGCCTCTCTCCTTTTAGGAGAGAGGAATGGAAGTGAGGTTAGATTGTATTACATACAACCGAGCGATCGCTCTAGTCATTTGCTTTGGACAAAGGACAAATGACTAATGACTAATGACTAATGACTAATGAATATTATCCTTTCCAACCTGCTGCGATCGCTAGTAAGATTGCACTACCGAACGCTAATCTATACCATACGAAGACCAAAGTGTTTTTGGTTGCTAAGTATTTGATCAAAAATGCAATTGATAGGTAGGAAAAAATAAAGGTTGAAATAATTCCTAAAATTAACAGTGCAACAATGTTATCTGGCAACTGGTGAGCTTGAAACAACTTGAATATTTTCAAGCTTTTGTACAGCGTCGCAATGGTAAGAGTTGGAAACCCTAACAAAAATGAGAATTTTGCTGCTGTAGCACGTTCTAATCCTAAAAATAAGGCAGTTGTCAACGTCGAACCAGAACGAGAAACGCCCGGAATCAAGGCAAGTGTTTGTCCCAATCCAACCAAAATACCATCCTGAATCTGCAATGACTCAAAACCGCGCTTACGAGTGCCAATTTTTTCTGCTAGAGCTAGTAAAAGTGCCATAATAATTGACATTATGCCAATAATTAATGCACTCTCAGGTAAAATATCTTTCAAAAGGAAGCCGAAAATTAAAGCCGGCAGTGTTCCGACGACAATACCGACAAGAATCTTCCATTCTTCGCGTTGCCAGTCTTTGGCTTTTAGTGCTTCGACTCCACCTTTGACAATACTATAAATCAGCGACCAAAAATACCCCACAATTGCGATAACGCTGCCGAATTGAATCGCATCAACAAAATCTTTAGAACCTAGTTCTTTCCAACCAAATACCTTGGTAAAAATTATAAGATGTGCAGTACTACTGATTGGCAAAAACTCTGTAATACCTTGAACAATACCTAAAATAAAAGCTTGAATAAACTCCATATACAATTAATACCTTTTTCGTGTGATAGAGATCGTGATGAACATTGTTTGGCTGAGTTTAGCTGATGATGTTGCTTTATATACTCTCTATTGCACCCAATCTTATAGAAAACTCAATTTGACCGATCGAAAACATCATCGAAGACGCTGACTATGTTCTTACACCCGCCTCAATAAGTCAACGCAATTTGAAAAATTCATCAAATTTTAATATTTAGCAGACTCATAGCAGCTGACTTTTCACCTCTGTGTAATCCCTTATTTATAAGGAACTACAAAGGAGTTCTGTATCAGTGGAACTTTAATGGATTCGTCTGGCGCAGAATGTTTTGTTTGGTTTGCACCAGCGCTTGTGAAAATTTTAGTATAATTACAATGCCCCAGGGGGGGATTTGAAAATGTGATATCTTAAGTAAAATAAAGTTTAGTAACAAATATTAAAAACTTTGATTAATAATACACTGTCTTCCTACAGCGTTTCTACCCCTTCTATTGATACTGAGTTGGATTTAGCTGATACTGCGCAAAACGGTATCAGACAATTGGAATCTACACTTTCCCTTTCTTCCTCTTTACCCTTATCTCCTTCTACCCGACAAACTTGGTTAGTGTTTGCAGCAGCGGTGTTTTTGGTAACAGTGCCAATATTTATAGAAGCGCCAATAGTGCGATCGCTACCAAGTCTGAGTTTAGCGATGACAGGATTTTGGGTGTGGCTCAGTTTTGCATTAATGTCACGTCCTGCAACTTACGTCTGGGGCGATTTGCTCTTGGGGTTTAGCTGGAGTTGGTTAGCAGGAGCGATTTACTGGGGTTGGTTACGTTGGGAACCTTTATGGCATCTGCCTGTGGAATTTATCGGTTTACCGTTTGCTTGCTGGTGTCTGGCAAAGAATTGGGGCAAGGTAGGTAACTGGTTTTATTTAGGTTCTTTACTCGGTACAGTTTTAACAGATGTATATTTTTATATAGTAGATTTGATGCCCTATTGGCGGCAAATTATGAGAGTAGATGCAGATGTAGTACCGCAAATCTTACAAAATGCTCTCATACAAGTACAAGCACCTTGGGGACAAACTTGGGCGATAATTCTCGCCGTAGTGCTATTAACAGTAGGAATTTCAGCTTTAGGTCGAAATCAAAGACACTGGTATGCTTTTGGCGGCGCAGTTTTAAGCACAATTTTGGTAGACAGCCTATTTTTGTTAGCTGCGATCGCAGCGTGAAGAAGGTAGGAGACACTATATAGGAATCCATTTTGATTCGGAGAAATTATTTGCGTAGGGAGGGAACAGGGAACAGGGAAGAAGGAATAAAAGTGTACTGAGTTTTTTTCAAAAATCAAATACGAGTCCTATTATATGTTGATGTTGCAATGAGCGTGTGGGCTTCTCTTACTGAAACTTTTCCCAGCCCAATCTACGGCATATCAAAAATGATGCTGTAGATGATTAATTAGTTAAGAAATATTACATAAAAATCGATCGGCATCAAGTCTTTTTTGGCAAGGTTTTCGATCTTAGAAATCGTGCAGTTTTGTGTCTGCTTGAAAGGTAGAATCAGCCACCCCGAAAAGATTTCGCCAAGCAGAGAATGCTGCTGGAATCGTCGATGTAACGCTATTGCAGCCATACAGGCACTCTTTCCACGATGAAAATTTTTGGCAAAAGTATAGTCAAACCCAGTAACGGTAAATATTGTGGATATTAATACGCTGTATATTAGTTTCTGATGACTGCTGTGTTGACTAAGCTATCAGCTTTTGTCCTTTGTCCTTTGTCCTTCGTCCTTTGTCAGTTGTCCTTTGTCCCTTGTCAGTTGTCCTTTACAAATGACCAATGACCAATGACCAATGACCAATGACCAATGACTAATGACTAATGACTAATAACTGTTGTTAGCTTAAAACTTTTATTGCTGTTTGATGGAAAGAGGTAGAAAAATCGTGAAAGGATTGGCGCGTTTATTAACAGTGTTTAGCTTGTTACTTAGTTGCTGGGGATGGTTGGGAACAACTCAGATAGCCCAAGCTGCTAGTTTCAACAGTTTTGCTTTTCCCCAAGTCCCAGTTCTGGCAATTGAGCGGCAGAATCGGGCAGACGCTAAACTAAGAACGGAATTTGGTAAAAAAATTGATTTGAATAATACCAACGTCCGAGCTTTTCAACAGTTTCCAGGGCTTTATCCTACCTTGGCTAAGAAAATCATCACCAATGCTCCCTACCAAAAGGTAGAGGATGTATTGGATCTTCCAGGATTGAGCGATCGCCAAAAACAAACCCTGCAAGCCAACCTCGATAAATTCACCGTGACAGACCTAGAGCCTGCCTTCAATGAAGGAGACGATCGCTTTAACAACGGTATCTACAGATAACTGAATTGCAGTTAATGTAGCAAATAGCAGCCCACTCCTGATTCTAGGGAGTGGGAGATGATATGAGTTAGGAGTTAGGAGTTATGAGTTAAAAATTCAAAACTCCTAACTCCTAACTTCTAACTCCTCACTTCCCCCTACACATTACCTTGTCTCAGATAGATATTCCCAGCCAATTTGATGTCTTAGTAGTCGGCGCTGGTGCCGCTGGACTATACACAGCGCTATGTCTGCCAGAATCCTTGCGAGTCGGTTTGATTACCAAAGAAACCGTTGCTTTATCCGCTAGTGATTGGGCACAAGGTGGCATTGCCGCAGCGATCGCGCCAGAAGATTCTCCCACGCTGCACATTGAAGATACGATCCAGGCGGGTGCAGGTTTATGCGATCACACCGCTGTTGAATTTCTCGCCGAACATGCCCCTAGCTGCATTCAATCCCTAGTTAACTTGGGGGTAGCTTTTGACCGTCATGGTCAAGCCTTAGCTTTAACTTTGGAAGCCGCCCATTCTCGCCGCCGTGTTCTCCACGCTGCTGACACTACAGGCAGAGAAGTTACTACTACCCTCACCGCTCAAGTATTACGTCGCCAAAATATTCAAGTCATTCAGCAAGCTTTGGCTTTGAGTTTGTGGATTGAACCCGAAACAGGTTGCTGTCAGGGAATTAGCCTGTTTTATCAAGGTAAAATCACCTGGATAAGAGCTGGTGCTGTGGTACTAGCAACCGGTGGCGGCGGTCAGGTATTTGCCCAAACCACTAACCCGGCAGTGAGTACCGGTGATGGGGTAGCGATCGCAGCTCGTGCTGGGGCTATCCTCCGCGATTTAGAATTTGTCCAATTTCACCCGACTGCTCTCACTAAACCTGGTGCCGATCGCTTCTTGATCAGCGAAGCTGTACGCGGTGAAGGGGCACATCTCATCGATAATGAAGGGCGGCGTTTTGCTTTTGACTATCACCCTGCGGGTGAACTTGCGCCTAGAGATGTTGTCAGTAGAGCAATTTTCAGCCATTTACAACGTACTGCCGTTGATTTGGCTACTGCTCATGTGTGGTTAGATATGCGCCCCATCCCCGCTGACAAAATTCGTCAGCGCTTTCCCAATATCATCAAAGTTTGTCAGCATTGGGGAGTTGATGTCTTCCACGAACCAATTCCTGTAGCGCCAGCTGCCCATTACTGGATGGGTGGAATTGTTGCGGATCTGATGAATCGCACAAATATCTCTGGTTTGTATGCAGTGGGTGAAACCGCTAGTACTGGTGTACATGGAGCAAATCGCCTTGCCAGTAATTCCCTGTTAGAATGTATTGTGTTTGGGGCCCAGATGGCTGATATTAAGTTAGATGGGCTATCCTCAGAAATACCAGTGCTGCCGTTACGGAAATTTAATGCCGATCCTAGTGAGTGGCACATCCAACAAGCACAGCTAGAAGCACTCAGGGAGAAGTTACCGCGTCTAGTGTGGGAAAGTGCTGGTATTTGTCGGGAGCAATCAAGGCTGGAAAGTGCGATCGCGACTATTGAATCTTGGCAGCAAGATTTTGCCGCCTTGCCTTTAACTCAATTCTTGCTTGCTTTACGTCCAGCAGAACCCGCTAGTTTTGACCTACCAGATGTTGAACGGCAATTGGGACTTTGGGCAGAAACCCGCAATTTAATAGATGTAGCTGATTTAATTCTCAAAAGTGCTGCTTTTAGAACCGAAAGCCGAGGCGGACACTTCCGTTTAGATTATCCTCAACCAGACTCAAATTGGCAAGTTCACACACTTATACAAACAAATCATTGGTGGAAATCTCCACTATTGTCTTGAATAAACTACCTTAAATAGCCTGATGGTTTTCGCAACCCTAAGTACAACATCTTGGAATCAGCTGTTAAGTACAAAGATGTGGTGTCCAAGACGGTAGTTAATTCATCGCGTTGCTCACCAGAATCTAAAATTCAAAATTGCCATCAGCGAGTGCCGCTACCATTATGACTGTCGGGACCACCATAATTTGGTGGAATGTATATGTCTTGTAAATTTTGAGAATTGACCTTGCGGGCGATTAAGGTATTACTGCTAGTAGGGCCAAAAGAATTAGCACTTGCAGTACTGAATATACCTGTGCAATCGGCAATTTTTGGGATCAGTAAATAAGCACCTATGCAGAATATGATAAACTTTGTGATTCGGAAGTTACTCTTCATTTATTTCGGTAAATTTACTAGTTTTTTATTTTAAAATGCACTTTTAACTACTACCGTATATTTACTGCATTTTTCAAAAAAAGTATTTTAACTTTATGAAATTATTGCTAGTACTGTACAAATCATTGTGGTATTCTCTTGTCGATTAACCTTAATTTGCCGATATTAAATAGTTTCCATACTTAAGTGGTATTTCAAATAGGCGATTTTTACATCAGTCTCAAGTTAGATATGTCAATGATTTACTGCCAGCTTTTTGAGTACTTCATTATTTATTAATAATATCTTAATACTTTTAAGTATAAACACTATGTTCCATAAATCATGAATTCAAAAAAACATGAAATAATACTTATCTAATTGTATAGTTTATAGATTTGATGAGTAAAGATATGTAAAGATAAAACAACATATCTATAGTAATAAAAGGATTTTAAAATTTTGTCTTGCATAATAAGCGAATAAGTACAAGTATAAAAAAATTTGTAAGTTAAATTACATTAAATTTATTTTGAAAATTATTTTTGATCGCTAATTATTTTCTGACATAAATTCAGAGGTTTATCGTTCAAGCCAAAAAGCCTTACCAGGTCTAGATTTTACGAAAAATTTACCTCGCAAGATATACGCTATATTTTTTCGAGACAGTGCCTTAGACGTGTCTCTGGTCTAAAGTCATAATTTGAATGTAAAAATTGTAACTACAGTGAAAAAAGTTGGAGGCTTGACTCTTAAATAATTAAGCAAACTCGTAGCGATTTTTACCAAGGCGCTTGGCACGGTACATTGCTGTATCAGCTTGTTTCATCAAAGTTTCACTGTCTTGACTGTTGTATGGATAAACACTAATGCCAATACTGGCAGAGACTCGGATTGTATAGCCATCCAAAACAATTGGCTTGGTAATACTGCTTAAAATTTTTTCAGCGACTTTAGCAGCTATTTGGACATTAGGTATTGCCCGTAAAATCACAGTAAATTCATCGCCACCCAAACGAGAAACTGTATCACTAGCGCGTAAAGAGTTGCTGAGTCTTCCAGCAATAGTCATTAGCAAGCGATCGCCCGTCTCGTGTCCTAAAGTATCATTGACTTGCTTAAAGCCATCTAGATCGATAAACAGCAGTCCCAACAACAAGTTATTGTGTTGTGCCCAATGTAAGGACTCGTAAAGTTGTTCGGCAAAAAATTCGCGATTAGATAAACCAGTGAGGGGGTCGTGATATGCTAAATAACGTAAGTGGTCTTCTTTGAGTTTTAATTCATTGTTAGAGCGGGATAGTTCAGCAGCAGTACGCTTCAGCTGTTCTTCCATCAGCTTGCGCTGAGTAATATCTCGGATGACACCAACTAAAAAGAAATTGCCGGCTGAGTCTTTGTGGAGCGATCGCTTAGTGGCAATTAGATGAGTCTGGCCATCAGCATTTGTAAATTCTTCTTCATGTTCGTGGGGTTGCTGAGTCCGAAAAACAAGATCGTCTTGTTGTCGAAATACATCAGCTTCATGTTTTGGGAAAAAGTCATAGTCTGACTTTTCAATCAAAAACTTATTTGGATAACCGATAAATCGACAATACGCCTCATTTAAAACAACCCACTGATGTTGTTCATTTTTCACAAAAATTGGATCGGGGATCGTGTTGATAACGTGATGCAAAAATTCCTTGGAACGTTTCCACTCTCCCTGCATGTGAGCAATATGACTAGTCATCCAAATAGCTGAAGTGCCAAAGCAAACCAATGAGGGAATGAGTGGTATCCACCAACCGTATAAAAAGAAAGCAAGGTATGCACTCAGGGTCAATACAAAGCAACAAATTAGGATACAGAAGAGACTCCTAGTTGCGTGTCGTATCTGCCATATCGTCACGGCTCCCAGATAAGACCAAACAAAAATCCACAAGTATTCCACCAAGTCAGGCCAAACTTTCAGTAATGGTCTTCCATCAACAGCAGCAGAGATTAACTGACTAATAAAATAAGCCTGCAATTGAATACCAGGTAGAGGCTCAGGCTTTGCTATACCCATTACACTGCTGGAATAGGGAATAAATACAGAATCTTGGAGACTGGGCGCAGTTGAACCAACAAGTATAATCCGATCTTTGATTAAGTTTGCTTTGACTTTATCTGCCAGTACATCTCTCATCGATACCTGGCGAAAACTACAAAATTCTCCAGACGAAGTTTGACATTTAGGTTTGGGAAAATTGCTCAAAATTTGATAGCCTTTATCATCAGCTCCCACATAAGCACCATCATTAGCCTCAAAACGAGTAAATGCTGCCTTACCCAATTGCAAATACTCAGGGTTGCTTTTTGCTTTGGTGGGAGTAATTCCCTTTGACTTTAAATACAATAAAGCCAACTTCAGGGCAAAACTTTCGTGTACTTCATTTTTAACGTGCCAATACAACAAACTGCGACGCACTTTACCATCAAGATCGTACAGCACGTTATTAAAGCCCACTTGATTTTGATTCAGTCCCACTGGAGGCGGAACACTAAAGTTTTTGTTTTTTGACAGTAGTTCAATACCAATTAAGTTGGGCATTGACTGATAAACATTACGCAATTCTTGATTACCAGGCTCTACTGGCAAATTTCTGTAGATATCTAAGCCAATCGCACGGGGTTTGTGGACATTTAATTTTTGCAACAACTGGACAATCTTCGCATCTGAAATCGGCCACGAACCTACTTCGTTTATATAGGTTTCATCAATTACTACGATCGTAATCCGGTCTTCTGGTCGTTCATTTGGACGTAAGCGAAAAAATTGATCCAAAGCCGCTAACTCCAAAGATTGCAATAATCCAAAGGAGTGCAAAAGCAGGACGCAGACTGCAACGCTGGCCGCAGTAATCAATTCTCTGTGTCCTCGACTAAGCGATTGTTTCAGTCCAAAGGTTAACTTCACAAAACGCTTGCCTAGCTGCTGATTCATTGCCATTACCTAGTAGGCAGAAATATTCTCTATTTCCTATAGCTATTAACTATCGGACTAACATAGCTCAAGTAAGAGCTAAATAGAGTTTCTAAAAATTTTTTTAACTCAGCAAGGTTCTTTAAGACATCGTGATATTTGTGATGTATTACCATATATTGAGGCTAATTGTCTGACTAAAAGGCAACTGTGATTGTGGCTCTCAGCACAGATTAATCAATATTGTTGGAAGTGAATTCAGTAAATTTAACTCTCAAAGCCTTCTCTAGTAGAGCCTACTTAATTAAACTCACATTTGCGATCGATTAGGTATTTTACTGAGAATTACGTTAACTTACAACAGAAACAGCTCTCGGTTCGAGCTTGACATGATTACATCCCAAGGTAGCTCTCAAGTGTTATAAAAAAAATTAAAATATACAATTTTTAAAATAAATGTACTTAGCTAATTTCCTTGAGCTTAAGTATTTGCAGATCAAAGCCGAAATAAAATTAGTAATTGGGCATTGGATGAGACCTATTATCTGTTACCAAAAACAAAAAAGCCAACTGGAAACAGATTTTACTGTATTCATCCAGTTGACTATGGGGTGTGAACTACTGAATATTCAGTGTAGGTACTTTACTTAAAATACTTGAAGTTCTGAGGCCCTGTGTAACCAGAAACTTTCGCTAGTTCCTCTAAGTTTTGGACTCCGCTATAGCTTTTACCATTAACGATCCAAGTGGGGAAACCTTCAATTTTTGCAGCTTTACATACTTCTGGTTGAGCTTTGAATCCATCGGGGGCGCACTCTACCTTAATGCCATTATTGATTATTTCCTCAGCTTCTTTACCAAAAAGTAGCTTTTGTTCGTGACAGTGAGGACACCAATAAGCACTGTATTCCTTTGCACCTACCTTTGCCAGATGGCTTGCTAAGGCTATTTCTGCCTCACCAGAAGTAGTGGTAACTTCCCAACCGAACGCTGGGTTGGGGTTTTCTTTGGGAGTAAAGGTAATTTTAGTGGGTTGTCCAGGAGTGGCAGGTGTCACACCTGATTGATTCACGCCAGCATAGACGCCTAAAGTACCAATCAGCGTTACCATCCCGACAATCAGGGCAGTAAACAAGATTTGTCCAATATCCTCCCAAGTCCGACCGATAATCGTTAGTACCAAAAGACTTACAGAGAACAAAGCTGAACCGATACAGTAAAGACAAATCGCTTTGATTTGAGATGTCAGCACATACATTAAGTAGCCGCTAAAGACAGACATAGCGATCGCACCTACCAGCAGCAGCCACCACGTCCAATTTTCCAATTGTTTGCGGTTATTGTTTTCCCCTGAGTTGAATACCAAGGGAGCCAAAGCCAATATCACCATACTGGTGTATGCCAAAAACCCAAACAAAGCTAATGGCTGTCCAAAAACCGTTGCCCAAGGACTGGAAAGCACATCATTACAGCCCTTAGCGCCAGCCTGTGCCACACAAGCGGCACTGCCTCCGGTTAACTTTTCTATAGTGAGATAACCTGTTATCAGCGCACCACATCCAGCGATCGCGGCAATCAATGGACGTGACCATTTATGAATCCAAGGAGTAGAACGGCGGCGAATCATAAATTGTTATTGGTTAATGGGCATTGGGGAGGCAGTTGCTCCACTTGGGGTCTCCTCAAGTGGAGCAACTGCTGTCATTGGGCATTGGGCATTGGGCAATTGAGTATTAATTATTTCTTCCCATGCCCCATTCCCCATGCCCCATGCCCCAATTAAGAATGTAACTTCACTTGTTCTGCTGATTTGCTTTCACCTTTGGAGTTCCAATTGCGACGGGCAACTTCCACAAATTGACTGACGCGAATTGGGTCAATTGGTTGCTCTATGCGTCCATGACGTTTTAGGGAACTGGAAACTATTACACCATCTGCTGCTTGCATCAATGTATCAATATTTTCCCAATTAGCCCCACTGCCGATGAACACTGGCGTGCCATTTGCTGCACCACAAGCTAGTTCCAAATCTTCTAAATTAGGAGGACTACCTGTAGCCCAACCAGATAAAATCACTCCGTCTGCTAAACCCCTTTCAATGGTGTCTTTCACGGCGACTGTGAGATTTGGAGAACTCAAAGGACGGGCGTGTTTCACCAACACATCGGCCAGGATTTTAACATCACAGCCCAACTCCCGTCGATAGCGGAGTAGTTGATGGGCTTCTCCCTCAATTAATCCCTGGTCGGTTGCCATCACCCCTGTGAGGACGTTGACGCGGATAAATTGCGCCTGTACGCAGCTAGCGATCGCTATTGCACTTTTGGCGTCATTTCGCAAAACATTTAAGCCTATAGGCAAAGTTACCAAATTCTGTATCCGCTGCACCACAATGGTCATGGCACTCACAACTACTGGGTCGACTTGGTTTTTGGTAAACGGCGCGTCGAAAAAATTCTCGACAATCAGACCGTCAACCCCTCCACTTGCTAAGGCTGCGGCTTCTTGTTCGGCACGGTCAATGACCGCTTTTAGGCTACCTCCCCAACGGGGTGAGGTAGGCAGTGGTAGCAAGTGAACCACGCCAATAATTGGTGAGCGAGTTTTAAATATCTGATATAAGTCCACGTCTTTAATCCGCCTCGCACAGTCCAGAGTCCAGATTTTTTTGACTATTGAATGCCAGTTCAACACCACTCCCCTGAAGGTTGGGAACCTCTATATAAGGGTGGCTCTTCAACGGGGAAAACCCCACACGTGACTGGCTTTTCTTGACCCTTGACTCATGACTTTTCATTAACTAGTCAAATGTGTTTTATGATAGTCGGTTTATTGCCTCTTTCCTCAGATGGAAATTGGCGTGAAACCTCCCATAAGATATGTTAAGATAAAACCTGGCTACAAGAGGAGTTTGCCACTCACTAGACGCAAGGCAGCTTTCCGTGGTTTAGGCGTCTTGTCCGCGCACAGTCGTAGGACTTGCCAATCGCCAGGGTAGCATTACTGCTTTATAGGCGTAGTCGCTTTCGTCGATTTCTCTGAGGGTAGCGACTTCTCACAACAAGCCCTTTGGGCGGCTTCCCGATGGGTAGGTTAACAACGCACACGCTGTGGTAATGTAAAATATCAATAGGCAAATTGTTAAAAAAGATTACAAGTGTCAAATGTACCCAAAGACACTTCAATTTACCCTGGGGAACAGATTGATAAAAGTATCATAACATGACCTCTATTTTTATTATTTGATAGGGTCATAAGTCTATGGACAGTTGCTGACAGTGAGAATCTGTTGTCGTACTGTTATTAGAAGGATAGCGATCCCAAACAAGCAAAATTAGCGCCAGAATGTTGACTACAAGAAAAAAATGAAGATATTTTCAAAATATGGGTGACAAGCCAACAATTGCCATTTCTCACCTGGGCTGCGAGAAAAATCGAATTGATACAGAACACATGTTGGGAATGCTCGTAGAAGCAGGCTACGGTGTAGATACAAATGAAGAATTAGCAGATTACGTTATTGTTAATACTTGTAGTTTTATTGAAGCGGCCCGGCAAGAATCTGTCAGAACTTTGGTAGAACTGGCAGAGGCAAACAAAAAGATCGTAATTACTGGCTGTATGGCGCAACACTTCCAAGAACAACTTTTGGAGGAGTTGCCTGAAGCAGTAGCCGTTGTGGGTACAGGCGATTATCACAAAATTGTAAATGTAATTGAGCGTGTTGAACTTGGCGAGCGGGTCAAACAGGTTAGTATTGAGCCAACCTACATCGCCGACGAAACTACACCTCGCTATCGCACGACAACGGAGGGCGTAGCTTACCTCCGAGTTGCGGAAGGATGTGATTATCGTTGTGCATTTTGTATAATTCCTCATCTTCGAGGAAACCAGCGATCGCGTACTATTGAATCTATCGTCGCCGAAGCGGAGCAATTAGTTAGTCAAGGGGTAAAGGAAATTATTTTAATTTCCCAAATCACTACTAATTATGGTCTAGATATTTACGGTCAGCCAAAATTAGCCGAATTACTTCGCGCTTTGGGGAAAGTAGATATACCGTGGATCAGAATGCACTACGCTTATCCCACGGGACTGACCCCAGATGTGATAGCGGCCATCCAAGAAACACCCAACGTCCTGCCTTATCTGGATTTGCCCTTGCAGCATTCTCATCCAGAGATTCTCCGCGCCATGAACCGCCCTTGGCAAGGGCGCGTAAATGATGGGATTATAGATCGCATCAAAACGGCGCTACCAACAGCCGTACTGCGGACAACATTTATTGTTGGTTTCCCAGGAGAAACACAAGAGCATTTTGAGCATCTACTAGAGTTCGTCCAGCGGCATGAATTCGATCATGTTGGTGTCTTCACCTTTTCCTCTGAGGAAGGAACTCCAGCTTATAAGTTGCCAAATCAGTTGTCCCAAGAGGTGATGGACGATCGCCGATACCAACTGATGGAACTCCAGCAACCGATTTCTCAAAAGAAAAATCAACAGGAAGTAGGCAAAATAGTCGATGTCCTGATTGAGCAAGAAAATCCTGAAAGTGGTGAACTAATAGGTCGTTCAGGTAGATTTTCCCCAGAGGTTGATGGTCTGGTGTATGTCAAAGGCCAGGCAAAGTTAGGAACCATCGTGCCAATAGCGATTCACCACGCTGATACATACGACCTCTATGGTCAAGTAGTCAATAACTAAATTGTCCTTTGTCTTTTGTCCTTTGTCTTTTGTTAAATGACCCTTACAGATTTACCCTTATCCCAATATCGACGCTGCATTAATGGCAGTTTTAATGAGGGTTTACCTGAAATTCGGGGACTCACTCGTGGGCATAGCTTCTCTAAAAGTTGAGGCTTTGCTATCGCCCTTGGCTAACTAACTAGCCAATAACTTAATGACTAATGACTAATGACTAATGACCATTGTACAGACGCGATTAATCGCGTCTCTACTGACTAAATGACTAATCCAAAAATCCTTACATAAAATTTAGGACGAATTAATGACTCTTTCATTTCAAGAATTAGGCATTTCCCAAGAACGTGTCGAACAACTAGAAAAAATTGGTTTTACCGAACCAACCAACATTCAAGTGCAAGCAATTCCCCAATTGCTAGCCGGTCGTGATGTGGTAGGTCAATCTCAAACTGGAACAGGTAAAACGGCAGCATTTTCACTGCCAATTTTAGAACGGCTAGATATTAATCAAAGAGCCGTGCAAGCCATAGTTTTAACACCAACTCGTGAATTAGCGATGCAAGTTCACGATGCGATCGCTCAATTTATCGGCAATGAAGGATTGCGGGTGTTAGCAATCTACGGTGGTCAATCAATTGACCGTCAAATGCTGCAACTCAAACGTGGCGTTCACATGGTCGTGGGTACTCCCGGACGGGTAATCGATTTGCTCGATCGCGGCTGTTTAAAGCTCGATCAAGTCAAGTGGTTTGTATTGGATGAAGCTGATGAAATGTTGAGCATGGGCTTTATCGACGATGTAATCAAAATCCTCTCTCAAGCACCCGTAGAACGCCAAACAGCTTTATTCTCGGCAACAATGCCACCATCGATTCGGATGTTGGTGAACAAGTTCTTGCGATCGCCGGCGACTGTCACCGTTGAGCAACCAAAAGCCGCTCCCAACAAAATCAATCAAGTAGCTTACTTGATCCCTCGTCATTGGACAAAAGCCAAAGCTTTACAGCCGATTCTGGAAATGGAAGATCCAGAAACAGCTTTAATCTTTGTCCGCACCAGACGCACAGCCGCAGAACTCACCAGTCAGTTACAAGCAGCTGGTCACAGTGTCGATGAATACCACGGTGACTTGTCGCAACAAGCGCGAGAACGGTTATTAAGCAGATTCCGTAACCGTCAAGTTCGCTGGGTGGTAGCAACTGATATTGCCGCACGAGGCTTAGATGTCGATCAACTGTCCCATGTGATCAACTACGACTTACCCGATAGCGTAGAAACCTACGTCCATCGCATTGGCCGTACTGGTCGTGCTGGTAAAGAAGGAACAGCAATTTCTTTAGTACAACCATTTGAGCGGCGTAAACAGCAAACATTTGAACGTCATAATCGCCAAAGTTGGCAATTGCTGTCCATTCCTACACGCGCCCAGATTGAAGCAAGACACATTCTGAAATTGCAAGAACAGGTGCGAGAAGCTTTGATGGGTGAGCGTTTGGCTTCATTCTTGCCAATTGTTAGCGAACTAATTGAAGAATACGATGCTCAAGCGATCGCCGCAGCTGCACTGCAAATCGCTTACGATCAAACTCGTCCCGCTTGGTTGAGTTCAGACGTAGAAATTCCTCAAGAGGAAAGCTCAACTCCCAAACCAAGACTCGGTAAACGTCGCGAATCTTCTAGCGATCGCCCCCGTGCTGCGTGGAAATCAGATAGCAACAATGGTGAAGAAAGACATTCTTCTCCCAAGCCCAAACTGCGGACAAGTGGACAGGATTCTTCTGCATCTCCTAGTAAAAAAATAGGTTCACCTACAGCTAGGGAATCAGCTTCTTAGTCAAGAGTTAGAAGTTAATCAATTTTGGATTTTAGACTTTTCCTTTAATCCAAAATCAAAATCTAAAATTCGGCAAAGTTAAGAGTTGAGAGTTAAGAGTCAAGAGTTAAGATTTTGACTTTATACTCTTGACTTTTTGGCTTTTTTAGAGGGTTAAAAATACTACAGCCAAGGACGACTAACTTGTTCTAACTCTCTAATTTCATCCTCGTTCAATTTCCAGCCCAAAGCACCAGCATTCTGACGTACCTGTTCGGCTGTCTTCACCCCAGCAATGGGAATAACGTTTCCCTGAGCAATTAACCAGTTGAGAGCAACTTGGGCAGGAGTGCGATTGTATTTTTCTCCGAAATTGCGTAGCAAAGATATGACTGGGGCAATTTTTTGCAGACCTTCTTTCTTAAATCGTGGGTCTATTTTCCTTGCACCAGTGGGGGTTTCGGTACTATCAATACTATACTTCCCTGTGAGTAATCCTTGAGCCAAAGGACTGTAAGCCAAGATAGTCACACCCAACTCACGCGCAGTTGCGATAATACCTTTGCTTTCAACTTGGCGAGTGAGTAAAGAATAGCGCACTTGATTGACAGCCAAAGGTACTCCACGGGTCGCCAATATTTGATGCGCGTCTCGCATTTGCTCTGCTGAGTAATTACTCACACCGACTGCGGCAATTCTGCCTCGCTTCACTTCATCTGCTAGGGCATTCATCAAAGTTTCTTGGCTTAAAAAGAAGGCAAAAGGCCAATGCACTTGATACAGGGCGATTCGTTCAAGTTGTAGGCGTTTGAGACTGGCTGTTAAAGCATCAGAGACGGATTGGGCTGTAAATCGCCACGGTAGTGGGCCAAATTTTGTAGCGATTTGTACAGGTTGTTGTGTCTGTTGCAGAAATTGCCCCAAAAATTTCTCTGATAGTCCCATTCCGTAGATTTCGGCAGTGTCAAAGAAGGTAATACCAGCTTCTAAGGCTGCTGTAAATGCTTCTTGTAACTGTTCTGGGCCGTAGGCACTGCCATAATTCCAAAATAGTTTATCACCCCAAGCCCAAGTGCCTATGCACAAGGGTGTAACAACTGGGCCATTTTGCCCCAATGTGATGTTTTCCACGGTTGCAAAATTTAGTTTATTTACATTTCTTTACTTTTATAGTCTATCGTTACAGGCAAGATTGGGTGCGATCGTCATCATTTGCCGCAATTCTTCTTGTGCGTAGGCGTAGCCCCTCGTAGACATCACAGTTTGCATCAAGATTTACAAATTACACTTGACAATATATCTATTCTCAGAATTAAGGGAGGCTAATAACCTCCCTTTTATAATAGTTGAGTGTATTTACTTGTATTTAAGAATTAGATGATTTATCCTGCTTGGCTTTTTTGATTAATTCCATGTAGACATTAATCTCACTAATTTCTACATCATGCTCAACTCTAGTTACTTTCCATTTCTCCTTTTTTAGGTAAACTTCCTCTCCTACTCTGGGAGTAAATTGAAGATCGTAGAATTTTTTGAGAAAATCTTTTTGATTTTCTTCCCATAATATTACTTTGGCTGGTTCTTTACTCATCGCTTATGCCTTTTTGGTTACGAGATGAAGCTAAGTAGTTGGATGACATACATACGGCAAGTTTATCTTACTAATTCAATGGAATAGCGTAGTTAAAACCACATTTTCACATTGATATTTTTATGTGGCTTGATTGTGCTCGATGAAGTTACAGCATATTTTACTGCGAAATCAGAGCATAAAGTCAGTATATTTTAGTCAGATTACCGCTTGGGCATACATAAGACGTTAAAACGAGTCACACATGGGTTTAGCGTGAGTATACTAGCGCAATGGACACGCATAGCCAATCGGAATAAACCCAGCTTTTTGAATGATTGCTTGCCCCTTACCTGTTAACATCAAGTTTGCGTAGGCTCTCCCTGCTTTTTCATCCAAATTATTCTCAACTTGAAAGTCTTTGATAATAACAAATAAATTGCGGGTTAGCGGGTAATCTCCTGATTTTTCAAAAGCTTTTCGATTGATTTCATTTCGTTTCTTTGGTTGATCTCCACACGACTCAGATGGAACTAAGTCACCCTTATAAGGAGGAATAAAATTTCCTTTTTGAAACCCCAATGGTAAAGGGCGAATTCCACATTCAGGTACGAGTTCGGGTGCTGAAGCGTAGTAAATACCACCAATATTACTTTTCACTTTGCGTAACCCATCGGTTGTTGAATTAACAAATTCGACAACTTTAGGATTGAGAGGCGTACTTGCTAAAACCGTATCAACAAAATATTGCACAGTTCCCCCCTGTTTGCGTGAATAGGGGATAATTTTTATGTTTGGACCACCGACCTGATTCCAATTATAAATTTTACCCGTATATATATCGTTGAGTTGAGCTAGGATTAAACCAGGAATATTGATCTCAGGATTTACTGCTACCGCTACAGCATCTATACCGACAGGTATTTCAACGACACTAAAACCTTTAGCTTTTTCAAAATCCTCTCCCTTGAGATTTCTAGAAGATAAACTAAAGCTAAAAGATCCTCTAATTACCTTTTCAATGCCTTCATCAGAGCCATTCCAGGCACGTTTTTCTAGGTCAAACTCTGCTATAGCTTGTTTTATCTCAACATATTCAGCCATAGTAGCGAAAGTGGTACCACCACCATAGTAAAATCGTTGCCCTTGGGGAATATTGATAAAAAGTCTTGTACGAAAATCACTGAATGAACATATTGGTCTTACAAACAGCCACCAAGAGATTACTGACAGAGAAACTGTGCCAACCACAAATCCAGCCATAGCCATTTTCCATTTTGACAATTTCTCAGATGGTTGTAAAAAATCTTTCCATGTTACAGGCTTTGCTGCTGGATTCTGGAAAATTACAGGTAAAAAACTTACACCTGGAAATTTGCTTTCGATGTCTGATAAGTCATGTAACTCTTCCCGTGCTTTTCTTACAGAAGCATATAAGGATTCGCCACGAGAAAATTGCTTTAGAAAATATCTCAAAAATTCTTGTGCGAACTGATCTGGTACGGGTTCCCGCATAACGATAATTTGCGGGATGTGCAACTTCTCTAGCTCACTCGCTATGCCTAAATCATCACAAGAATTAAAAAATGCTAATTGTAAACCGCCTTGAATCGCTTTTTTCAGGGTACGTTTTAACTCACTAAGCGCCAGCTTCTCATTCTCATTGATGTAAATATAACCCTTGTCATCCTCTTGGCTATAACTATGGCCTGCAAAGAACAAAATATCCCAGTTCTCATCCCAAAGTGTTTCAAACGCCTGACGTTGAGGCGATTTAAGGATGCGAACATCTGCACCTGCTTGGCGTAAACTTTCCAGTAACTCTTGGTCTTTATCGATATTAATACCTGTACTACTACCAAAAATTGCTAGAATTTTTACTTTTAAATCCCTGTTGGGAGTAGTGTCTGGTAGACGCTGTTCTAGAGGGCTTATAGCAACAGCAGCGCCATTGAAGTGTTCAAAAAAATCCCAACTTTCCCAAGGCAATTTACGCAACTTAGGGTTTGCTGTTCGCACAATCACTCGGATTTCATCAGAGGCATTCAAACTTTTAAATAGCTCCTGCTCGATAGGGCGGAATTCGCTAGATTTCAGCCAGTGATTAATACTCTTCTTCAGACTTTCAAATGATTCACGACATTCATCAGCAGAGGCGGGATTATCATAGATAATTACTGGACGCCGATACTTTGTTTCTAACCTCTGGTAAATTTCCTGCCACTGGGTATAGTTTGAAAAAACAATCGAACCTGGAGGCAAACTGGCACGAACCCGAATCCGACCTGTCTGGTGACTCTGGCTATCTTCACTAATGTCAAGGGTTGCTTGAAAACCTGTTTCAATGTCACCATCCTCAAAAATTAGTTCAACTATTTTACTCATAGCAGTACTCCTACAAGCATTCGTTTTAATCCTCTTGCATCAAACAGGAAAAGATAGATTGCTGAAATCAAATTTTAGCAGTGCTTTAGCGGAATTCATTATTCCCAATTCTTTCCAAAGGAGGAGGATAAAGCCTGAAACCCTTAAAAAGTAGGTGTTTGAATTTAACCCCTCCAAAGGTGATAAAACAGGGTTAGGGTTAGATTACAAAATCTTCCGTTACACTGTTCTCACCCAACACAACTTTAACTGTAAATTCTTCTTCTGGTTGATCGACAAACTGAAATTGTTCTGTCTGAATTAGACGCTCCGCACTTCCAGATGAAGCGTTCAAAAATGTTTCTCCTGCATCATCGACCACCATAAGCTTAAGACCTTTTGGCAAAAATATATCATTGCCAAAAGAGCGTACTTGCACTCGAATACGAACTTTCTGGTCAGCTTCTCGAGTTAGATCAATAATCAGAACTACAGAACAGCTTACTAGTTGTGTTCCTAGTTGAAGCAGTTTAGCCCTTCTAACATTGGCATTCCGAAAACCTAAGCTTACTTCTGGTTTCCCAAAAAATTCTTCAGCAGTTTGCCAGCCTTCCTCAATAACATTCTCAAACCATTGCCTGAGTTTTACAGGTAAGTTTTGAGCTTTACTAAGACTATTAGCCTTCTCAAATAATGAATATGAAGCCTCTATAGGATCTGACCCTATAATCTCTTTAATGCCCTGTTTTTCTTTTAAGACTTCCAACAATTCATTAACCAACCACACACGAAAATCAGCCCCAGCAAAACTTGGAACATTAAGTGTAACCACTCCATCCAATTCCATCTCTTTAGCACATGTTAATTCCACTGCTGATTCAAAATCTTCAAGCTTAGATAAGCGAGCCTGCTCTATCAAAGTTCTATTAAGAGAACATCTTGAAACTATTGCTTGTATAGATGTCACTATTTTATACGCAACATCTGAATCAGCTAGCTCAGTACAAAAAGAATAAATTTTATCTAATCCTATCTCGGTAATGTAAGCTTCAATCTGACGATTTTGTGTGAGTTTCCATATTTTTTCAGCATCATCTACTAAACCATTTCGGTTTAAAAGAACCTCCAAAAGCACATCAGCATCAACTAAAATTTTCATTTTCATGATTCTGTCGTCTCCATATCGTAAGCAGAATTCTCTGCATGACTATTAGTACCTAAACTTTCTCTCATCTCCTCTAAATCAATATCTAAACCTAAATTTCTTTCTATTGACAGAAAAGATAATTCATCTTTGTCAAATTCAACTAATTCTTTATGTGAACAGTTGAATATTTCACAAAGTTTCACAAAAATCTCTATATGCCACAAATTTACCCTACCACGTTCCCAATTAGCAATCGTGTCTGACGTAACTCCTAATTTTTCTGCTAACTGTCTTTGTGTTAAACCTGTTTTCTTGCGGAGAGCCGCAATGTTCAAGCGGGGCTTATAAGCCCTCATACTGCCTCCAATATAATTTGGAATTAAGATTACCAAAACTCTACCTTATAAATCATTGTCAAAAGGTTAAAAAGTGACATTAACAAACCTAAATAATTTCAGGCTTATAAATTTTATGAGCAAACTAAAAAAATTAACTATTAAGCCATCTAAAAATTGTAAGCCTGAAATCTTTCAAGTTGCCAGATAAAAAATAACCCCAATAATTATTTATATGGGTCTTAAATCACTTCAATTTGGTTTTAAGCTGGTACTCAAATAAATATTGAAGAATACCAATAGCTATCGAAAGGGACACTTTAAGATTTATTATCGATATGAAGAGATAAGATACTCTTAAGAGTCAGTCTCTTTACTCTTTATGATTGTTGGAGTAATGAATACCCTAGTGTCCAGTTTAGATAATACAGTATTTTGGAGGTTAGCAATGCAGTTTAAATTTTTCATAAAACCGCAAATTGGCGATAACTACAGTGATATAAAAGAAGAAATTATTCGAGAATTATTGCGTCAAGTTCGGTATAGCTATAACCTCGCACTTGGCATCACTGCTGCATCTGCCTTAATCACTTTATTTGGTGTTGGGCTTCTTTATTTTGACAAAGTATCAGAAGCTAGCCTTACATCTGGAAGTGGATTACTGGCGACCATTGCAAGTGTTCAGCAGGCGAAGCAGGCGAAAGAAGAACTGCGTGAGATAATAGACAAATTGGGCTAGTATGATGGATTTTTTCTTTTTTAGATCCGTAATAACTAGGACAACAGTATTAGGAGTAAAAGCCAAGGCAAGCAAATATCTGAGTTAGCCACTGTTAATGTCTAATCATGTCTAAATGTGTTTAATCGAGTTAGGGTTACATGATAAGCCCCATATCAAAAGTTTTATGTGGCTTATGTGTAGCGTTTAGGCGTTTTTAGAGGAAGTTTAGAGGGGATATCAAACGTTAGAGACTGAAGTCGCCTGCTACCCAGTCCCAACTCCGATGAAGTCATGAGCATCTTAAATATGTCAGATTTTGGTGCGATCGCTCTGGAAACCATAAAAGGGCAATTGAGGATTTTAATCAAGCTCTTGTCATTTTGCAAAAATATGACAACAGACATAAAATGCCCATTCTATGTATTTTGTTGTGCGGCAATCTGGACAGCTTCTATATCAACATTGAGGTGTTGAGCAATCTGCTCCACACTCATCCCTGTTTTTAGTAACAGAGGGACGGTAAGTTTCAACATTTCAGCTTCCCGTTCTTCTCGTCCTTCTTCTCGTCCTTCTTTTCGACCTTCTTCTCGACCTTTGGCTTTCGCTTCTTGATAAACTCTTGTTTGCTCCAAAGTTAATCCCAGCATAGCTTTAACTTCCTAATTCTATGTATTTTGTTGTGCGGCAATCTGGACAGCTTCTATATCAACATTGAGGTGTTGAGCAATCTGCTCCACACTCATCCCTGTTTTTAGTAACAGAGGGACGGTAAGTTTCAACATTTCAGCTTCGCGTTCTTCTCGACCTTCTTCTCGACCTTCGGCTTTCGCTTCTTGATAAACCCTTGTTTGCTCTAAAGTCAATCCCAGCATAGCTTCAACTTCCTCTCTACTCAAGGTCGAAAACTTATAAACGGCAATTGTGGTTATGATATTGAGTATTTCGTTTTGCGGCAGTGTGTCCGTTTCCTCTAATTTTACCCGCTCAATCAATTGCTTTGCCTGCTCTGCCATCACTTCATCCGATGCTAGAGTCAACTGCATCAAGTTGATGCCTATTAGCTGCTGATTAGTCGCGCCTAACTCATCTAAATAGATTCGCTGCACTTGGTCGCTATTGAGAAATATTCGATGAGTTTTTTGATCGCTTGGTTCCAAAGAGCGTGATGAAAAAATTACCACACAGAACCAGTCATCATACTGAAAACGATTCCGGTTCAGGTACATCAGCGACTCGGTAAAGAACCGATGGTAAAGAGCTTCATCTCTTTGGAATTGAACTTCAGCAAAAAAGATAACTCTGGATGTTGCATCGTCTGGAGGTAAAAAAACACCATCGATGCGGAAAGCCGTTTCTTTGACTTCAAGTGATTCAAATCGATAGTTTTGTGCTTGAGGAGGAGGGACATCAATCAGTTCAAAGAGTAACCCAGGAAAGCGCTTAAAAATTTGATAGTAAATGGAGTCTCGTTTCACTATTTCATCCTAAAATTCTCTGGTTATGCGTAGGCGTAGCCCGTCGTAGACATCGCACATTACAACCAAGTCCTAAAAATTAATCGGAACTTGGCTGAAGCCTACGCTAATCAAGGTGTATAATCGCTTGCCAAATCGCAACTTCAACTTTTCGTTCGCTGATTTGGAGTGAGTAGGGTTTATCTTTATTTAAAGAGAGAAATTAAATCCTATAAAGCATACGAAAAAGTAGCTATGGCAAGCGGTGAAGTATTTGATACCAAAACAAAATCCCTATCTGTGCCAAGGGTAAACCTGCTGACCATGTTCCGCCTGGGTTTATTTCAAATGGGGTTGAGCATGATGTCCATCTTGACTCTAGGCGTACTCAACAGAGTCATGATTCAAGAAATAGCAATTCCGGCGACGCTGGTATCGGTAGTTCTAGCACTGCCTTTATTTGTTGCTCCTTCCCGTGTCTGGTTCGGCCAGATTTCCGATGCCAAGCCGTTATGGGGAAACCACCGCACAGCTTATGTTTGGGTGGGCGCGGCAATATTTGCGATCGCAGCATTTTTAGCTGTACAAGTAATGTGGCAGATGAATCTTGCTGGAAATAGTGCAGGTGGTTGGGTATGGACAACCCAAACAATCGGTTGGACAGCACTTTTGGCTTTAGTTTTCGCTGTATACGGTCTAGGAATTTGTGCTAGCGGTACTGCTTTTGCTGCTTTGTTGGTGGATATATCTGAAGAAGATAACCGTTCCAAAGTAGTCGGTGTGGTTTGGTCGATGCTAATGGTGGGGATTATTGTTGGCGCGATTATCAGTGCTAGTTTGCTCAAGCAGTTAACTCCAGAAGCAACTATAGAAACCTTGCAGCCAGCAATCAACCGATTGTTTACTATTGTCCCAGCAATTGTATTTGGTTTAGCGATCGCAGCGACATTTGGCGTAGAAAAAAAATACTCTCAATACTCAACCCGTTCTACATTGGTGAATCGGGAAGATAGCATCACTCTAGGCAATGCTTGGAAAATTTTGACAGCTAGTCCACAAACAGGTATATTTTTCACCTTTTTATTGGTGATGACTATCAGTTTGTTTATGCAAGACCCAATTTTGGAACCTTATGCGGGTCAAGTATTTAAAATGCCCCTAGCGGAAAGTACCAAATTAAATATTTTTTATGGAACAGGTCTATTGATTGCTTATGGCGTTACGGGCTTTTATATTATCCCGCGTTTGGGTAAGCGCAGAACTGCACGTTTTGGCTGTATGTTGGTAGCATTCTGTGCAATATTGCTAGGTATCTCAGGATTCACAGCTAATGCAGCAGTTCTTAAACTAAGTTTGGTCTTGTTCGGTTTAGCCACAGGTTTCTTAACTACAGCCGCAATTAGCTTGATGTTGGATCTCACAGCAGCAGAAGCCGCAGGTACGTTTATTGGAGCATGGGGATTAGCGCAGTCCATCTCTAGAGGAATCGCCGTGGTAATTGGAGGTACAGTTTTGGATATTGGACGCAAGCTGTTACCTAGCGCAGAGTTAGCTTATGGACTGGTATTCGTTCTAGAAGCGGTAGGAATGGTGCTGTCGATTTGGTTTCTGAATCGGGTGAACATCACAGAATTTCAAACCAGTACCAAGCAAGCGATCGCTTCAGTTTTAGAAAGCGATTTAGATTAAACTGTATAGGGCATGGGGCATGGGGCATGGGGCATGGGACAAATGACCAATACTTCGGCTTCTCTACGAGACGCTATGCGTTAGCGGAGCTTTCGCTTTAGCGATACGCTCAGTACAAGTGACAAATGACCAATGACTAATGACTAATGACTAATAACCAATGAATGATTTTTGGACAACAATTCTTGATTTTGCCCAAACTACCACTACCAGAGTGGGCAAGCAACTAATGCAAGATTTTGGGCAAGTACAGGCTGACCAAAAAGCTGATGGTAGTTTGGTGACGCAAGCAGATAAATGGGCAGATCGGGAAATTCGGGATGCGATCGCTTCTACTTTCCTTGGCTACGGCATTTTGAGCGAAGAGAGCGATCAGTCATTTCCCGGTACTGAGTGGTGCTGGGTAATCGATCCTCTTGATGGTACAACGAACTTCACACGCGGCATTCCCATCTGGACAATATCTCTGGGTTTGCTGTATCGAGGTACGCCCATTTTTGGGTATATTTACGCCCCAACTCTGAATCAAGCTTTTCATGGGTTTTGGGCAGGTTCATCTGGGTTAACACCCCCAATAGGAGCATTTCTCAACAACCACCCCATCCACACCAGTGTAGATAGTCCTAGCAATAATCACTTTTTTAACCTCTGTTCCCGTAGCACCGCAGCTATCAAAAATGGCTTTCCTTGCAAAATTAGGATGTTGGGTGTAGCTAGCTATAACTTTTTGACAGTTGCTACTGGGGCTACTCTCGGTGGGATTGAGGCGACACCAAAAGTTTGGGACTTAGCCGGGGCTTGGGTAATTGTCCAAGCTGCTGGTGGAGTCTGGGCTTCGCTGAAGTCAGAACCGTTTCCATTGTCACCGGGAGAAGATTATAGCGATCGCTCTTTTCCCACCCTTGTGGTTAGTCGTGCCGAATTAATTCCGGTATTTCAACCTTTTCTCGAAGGCGTAAAAATTTAATTTGCAAGTTTCTACCTTAAGAAAGCGCTTTTGTCAATCAGCCTTTCGGAGTATTGCATAAGCGATATTAAACTTAACAAAACCCAAGTCAAACAAAGAATTGAGTATAAATAAAGCTAGTAATAATCCTGATTTAAGTGCAAAACCAGTGTAGTTATTAATTTAAGTATAATTGTGACTTTCATCACACTGGTTAATTTAGTATAAAAAATTTTATGTTGTCTAATCTAGATTTAATTCGAGAGTTTGTACAAAACTCTATTCAAAAAAAAGACGTTTTGTTGTCAAATCCTGTTTTGACAGCGCAAACAGTGTATAAAATAAACCAACTAACAGCAAAATCTGAAGGCGTAATTGCCACTGCTCAACTATCAAATACCCTATCTGAATTCTCGATTTCTCCAAAATCAACCCAGTGGGAATTGATAAATCAGGCATTAGCAGAATATAGTTATATTCTCAAAGGAGAAGTAGATAGTCGGGGTTTCTATCAGTATCAATACTGCGAAGTTCCCAAAGGCTATCAGATGAATTGTACTAAATGTGTCATTCTATGGCGGGCCTGGTGGAAATATTGCAAACATAGTTCAAGACCAGGGATTCCGTTGGAACTTCTGATTAGAACACGAGATTCATGGTACCCAATTAGAGATTTAATTATCAGTGACGGACTTCTTTATATCAAAACCTTGGGAAGTGAGATTGCACTTGGCTCAGACGATTTAGTTACTTGGTTAAGCAAAGTTGATGTAACCAAAATTAAAGAAATACCTTCTACAGAGACATAGGTGTGGGTATGGGGTTACGGATGTATACCCCTATATTTATTTGCAAACATTTTTCAAAGTGATATTGACAACATAATTAGGCAAAGGACGTGAAGAGAAATGAAAGGACTTTGGCTCGAAAATAAGCAGTTGCAATTACGCACAGATATTCCGGTTCCTGAGCCGCCACAGGGAGAAGCCTTAGTACGCGTCTTGCGTGCAGGTATCTGTAATACCGATCTGGAACTACTTAGAGGCTACTATCCCTACACTGGTATTTTAGGGCATGAATTTGTCGGCATTGTCGAACAAGGGCCAGAACACTTAGTTAACCAACGCGTAGTTGGAGAAATCAATGCTGTATGTGGGCATTGTCGGTTTTGTCGTAGCGGACAACCAACTCATTGCGAAAATCGTACAGTTTTGGGTATTGTCAATCGCAACGGTGCCTTTAGTGAATATCTTTGTTTGCCGGTAGAGAACCTGCATTTAGTACCCGATAATGTGCCAACAGAAGTAGCAACATTTACTGAACCTGTAGCAGCAGCTTTGGAAATTCAGCAGCAAGTGCCATTGCATCCAAACCATCGGGTGCTAGTAGTTGGAGATGGCAAACTAGGGCAATTAGTAGCTCAGACACTAGCTCTAACTGGCTGTGAACTCGTAGCTGTGGGGCGTCATCGAGAAAAACTGGCTAACTTAGAAGCACGGGGAATAAAAACGAGTCTAGCTGATGATATTACAGATGGATATTTCGATATCTCAGTAGAATGCACTGGCAATCCAGAAGGATTTGCGATCGCCCGCCGCGCTCTCCGTCCCCGTGGTACGCTTGTACTGAAAAGTACTTATGCTGGCAACCTCAGCCTAGATGCTTCTTCCTTAGTAGTAGATGAAATCACCCTCATCGGCTCCCGTTGTGGCCCCTTTACCCCAGCCCTCCAGCTACTAGCCACAGGACAAGTTGATGTGCAACCCCTGATTCATGCCACCTACCCTCTCATTGAAGGGCTTGCAGCTTTTGAACACGCCCAGAGTCGGGGTGTTTTAAAGATATTGTTAGAGATTAGTTAATTGTCATTGGGTATCGGGCATTGGGCATTAGGAATGCTGAGTGCTGAGTTAGGAGTTAAGAGTTAAGAGTTAGGAGTTTTGTTTATCTCCTTGTCCCCTTGTCCTCTCATCTCCCTGCTCCCCTGCTTCCCCACTCCCTAATATAGATAAGGATTAGTCTTTGGTTGATAGTCACGACAATAGATTGCTTCTTCTGTATTGGCAATAGATGGGCGTACAGTACATTTAAGACGGTAATTATCGGTAAAAAATTGGCAACCAGTACAGGGAATTTGATGCATTTGCTTGGCTGTACTAACACTATCTCGTGCGGCCGTCCAGAGACTCAACACAACCAGAATAGTTACAGTCCAAGCAACTACAAAACAAATCGGGACTAATAAAGGTTGAATCCCATTAATTAAGAAAAATATCAATTGAAGCATAGTATGTCCTGATACAAATTAGGAGTTAAAAGTATATTAACTCTTAACTCCTAATTCTTAACTTCCCAACTATGGAGGTACAAATTAAACGCCAGCATGACCCAGGGCTAAACCTGTTACCAGCATTCCCAGAACAAGGAAAGGTTGGGCACTAGCTTGGTACTTAACATCATTCTTCACAGGGTCGCGTAGGAAATACATATCCTGCAAGGTGATTTGCGGGATGATTAACAGTACTAGTATTGCTGCATACAAATTTTCGTGGATGCTGACGAGATAAGCTGCAATCAATCCTTGAAATATATCAATTGTCGCTACACAAATCCATGCCGCAGTGGTGATGCCAAACATTACGGGTAGTGAATTTAATCCTAGCTGGCGATCGCCTTCTACACTCTTGAAGTCATTGACAATGGCAATACCCAATCCAGCCAAGCTGTAGAACATTGTCAAGATCACAATTGTGGAATTCAGTTCTCCAAATAAAGCGTGTCCTGTAGACCAAGGTAGAGTAATGTAGCTTGCACCCAAGGCGTAGCTACCTAGCCAGCCGTTTTGCTTGAGTTTCAGGGGAGGCGCAGAATAAATATAAGCGATGAAAGAACCAATAATCGCGATCGCTGTAATTGTCGGGAATTCATGACCAGACCACACATCTAGCGCAAATGCCAAACCATAGCCAGCAATCAGTAATACCCAAATCTGAATAATTACCTGGGGTAAGGGAATTGCTCCAGAGGGAATCGGGCGATAAGGTTCATTGATGGCATCGATTTCGCGATCGTAGTAATCATTAAGGATTTGGGTGTAACCTGTCATCAATGGCCCAGCCAATAACATACAGGCTGCTACCTTCAACACATTTTCCAGCGTCCAAGTATAGTTACCAGAAGAAGCCGCACCACAGACTACACCCCAAATTAAGGGAATCCAGGTGATGGGCTTCATGAGCTGTAAACGAATTTTCCAAATCGAAGTTTCTCCAGACGCTGCACCTTTCATCCCCAACATCTGCCTAGTTTTCGCATTGCGATCGGCAGATGCGATCGCTTGCTCATTGAGATTATTTGCCACTGAGTCTAGTGCTTCAGATGGGTTAGGGTCTGGGGGAATGGGAGTTGATTCTGACATAAGGCGTATTTTTTTAGAGTGAGGAGTTAGGAGTTAGAAGTTATGAATTATTAGTTAGGAGTTAGGAGTTATGAATTACGTCTAATGTGAATTAAGTCTAGAAACCCTTGTAATTTCGTGGGTATTCCCAATCATACAATTTTGGGCGAGTCTAGAAACCCTTATGCGATAAGAGGCTTTTCTAATTCACATCAGGCGTGAATTATTATTTTTATTCCTAACTCCTCACTCTTAACTCCTAACTTTGTTCCTACTCATAACTAACTTAAAACGAAATTATCAAATAATGATTCTGAAACTTTGCTCCAGCAACGGGTCTGCCACTCAGAGCCGGGGGTAAGGGAATATTGCGTCGCTGATCTCCTGCTTCTACCGTGACTTCTGGCCCATATTGGGTAAGTTTGACTTGCTTTTTGTCAAATCCTGGTAAGAATAAGCGTACCTGACGATTGTGGATGTCTATTTCAATAGGTTTGGGAGCCTGTAAAGCTTGTGCTTCAAAGTTGGGTAGAGCGTCTATCAGTGGTTGCCAATCACCCGTGGGCGAGTTGGGAACGACGCTTACAGGTAAGGGTATAAATTCCTCTGACAGATTGATATTTGTCTCAGTAGACACAAGCAAAACACCACCGACAGTTAAACCGATTTGTTGAGCGCTACCCCATAAATAACGAGCATTTGCTACTTCAATCGGATCTCCTGTAGTCACTAAGAAAGCAGCGAGACGCTTGGGATCGGACAGAGCGGCTCTCCCCTTTTCTAAGAAATTATTGACTTGGTTAGTGGGAGTGGCAAAGTTATCCGCTGTCCAGTTGATATTGAAAAAACTGCTAATCAGCGGTTGAATCAAGGGTGATTCAGTAATTGTCTTCCCCAAGTCGGAGTTGACAAACAATTGCCGAAATCGCCGGACATACCAACTCAGAGATTCTGGCAAACCCAACATTCGCAGCGTTAAAGAGTCGCCCGTGCCATCGTAGACGATCGCATCATATTTGCCACTGGCATCATATTCGCGAATAGCGTTCAGCGCTAGGGCGTTGTCCATCCCCGGCAAGACTACCAGTTCTTGACCAAAAACGTCTTTGAAGATGGGCGTGCGGAGATATTGCGCCTCAAGTTTTTTCACTTCGTCCCAGTTGCGCTCAAGCAGTACAGATGCTTGAAACTGTACCGCCTGTAACTTGGGAGAGATTTCTTGAGGATCGGCAGCAATGGGAGTCCCTAACAGGATTGACAATGTTGGTTCTGCTTGTCCTGCTAGAAGTACGCGCTTGCCTTGACTTGCCAATAATTTGGCGGCGGCGATCGCAATTTTGGTACGAGCGGTTCCGCCTTTGCCCAAAAATGTCAATATTTGAGCCATTAGTTGATTCCTATTTTCACCGCCGATCTTTTCAACTCCAACTTAGCACTCAATATAGACTCTCAACCTGTGCTTTCAACTTCAGAGCCAAAGAAAAATCCGGATCTGAGTTTTTTACTACTACACAGGTTTGATTTCATCTTCAAAAAACCAAGTAGAATAATTGTCTTCAAACAGAACCACTACACCGATTCCACCACCATCAGTGACTTTGTAGCCTTGGATGATACCCACTTGTCCGAGTTTTTTTACAACTGGGGCAGAAACGCGATCGCGTAAACGAAAAACTTTAACCTTTTGTCCGATTTCCATGCCTGATTACAATTTCAGATAAACCAAGTCTCAGTGTAGCGGAATCCGTGACTCTGCTCTCATCAATTCAGGGCAGATGAGGGAGAGATGAGAAAGAATAACTCCTAACTCCTGACTTAACAGCTTAAAATTAAATCGGCAACCAAACAGGTAAATACTTAATGTTTGTCTTTTTTGTTCAAAGACACCCAAAAGCGATCGCGTACTTCTAACAGAGAAAATTGCTATTGTCGGGCAACAATAGACACCGAAAGCACAATTGCAGTTGTCACAGGAACGGCTGCGATCGCACAACTTCGCTAGATAGAGCAGCGCTTCGATCGTTCCATGAACAAATATCTGAATAAAAGCATTTTTATTGACTATAAAGCAATTATATGGTAAAAGTCCTAATTATTTGCGATCGCTCAGTTCTAGGAACCAATTGATAAATTCATTGGTCTTGCCCGGATAGGATGTGATTAAGAGTATAAAAATGGTAACTATTAGGACTTCGATTTGATTTCTAAAAACATACTGAGACTGAAAAGCTTATTTTATAAGGGTTTTATCTAAAATATTGTTCAAAAATCAGATATGAGTCCCATAGTAACTTATGTTTAACAACGCTTTTTAAAATAAAGTTTTTATTGTTAAAGTAATGCGGTAAAGTAGCCACCAATAGTATAAAATCTGCAAATAATTTAGCTATGAACTGTAGCGGTGTGTAAGGATGAAGCTTTCGGTTAAAAGTAATTCAACTTGGTTGCAAGTGTGGCGCTACTGGGAATTGCTGCACGTCTTGGTAGCGCGAAATCTGAAAGTGCGTTACCGAGGTTCATTTCTAGGGGTTTATTGGTCGCTATTGAACCCGTTGATTATGACCGGGCTATACACTGCAATTTTTGGAACAACGTTTTCGTCGTATTACAATAACTCAATCCCAAACTATGTATTAGCAGCATTTACAGGACTGGTGGTAATCAACTTTTTTTCAGCTTCCACTTCTCAGGCACTGAGTAGTGTAGTAGGTAACGGCTCACTTTTAAATAAAATTCGTCTGCCAGTCAGTATTTTCCCAGTATCAATGATTGCAGCAAATGTGTTTCAGTTTGCCGTTGGAGTGTTGCCTTTATTAGGAATAATAACTTTTGTTAAATCCAAAAGTTTATTAAACGTGGTAGCATTGCTGGTTCCATTTTTAGCGCTGGTTTTAGTCTGTATGGGAGTTGGTTTTTTGGTCAGCGCTTTATATGTATTTTTTAGAGATTTACCTTATTTTTATGAGTTAATTGTATTTGTAATTTGGATCGGTAGTCCTGTATTTTATCCGCCAGACATTGTTCCAAAAACAGTAAAAGCATTTTTAGGATTAAATCCTTTATCACCAGTTATTGAAAGTATCCGGCAGATTACACTATCGGGAATGCTACCAGATTTAAGTTTAATTTGGGGAGCCTTGCTGAGTGGCATAATTATTTTGTCACTGGGATGGGTTTGTTTTCAACTGTGGCGGCATCAATTTATGGATTTGCTGTAAATAAATGGAAGTAATTCGCCTAGATCGAGTTTCGCTGTGGCGACGAACGCAAGAAGAGTTTTCTTATGATCTAAAGAAAACACTCCTATCTTTTTTGGAAGGTAAATATCACCAGCCTGCGAAGAAACAGGTGCTAAATGAAATTGATTTAGTTGTTGAAAAAGGTGAAAAAATAGGTATTATAGGGGCAAATGGCTCTGGTAAATCAACATTATTAAAGATAATTTCTGGGATTTTACAACCTACTAGCGGATTAGTGCGAGTACGAGGTCAAATTGCGCCATTGATTGAACTTGGAGCGGGGTTTGATGCAGAAATTTCTGTGATGGATAATATTTTGTTGTATGGCGTATTACTGGGATATTCCCGAGCAGAAATGCGAAGAAGAACGCTTTCAATATTAGAGTTTGCAGAGTTAGAAGATTATGCATTAGTACCAGTGAAGGGATTATCTTCTGGAATGGTAGCGCGATTAGGGTTTGCGATCGCCACCGATATACAGCCGGATATTTTGATATTAGATGAAGTATTGTCGGTAGGAGATGAAAGTTTCAAAAACAAGTGTAAGCGAAGAATTGAGCAATTTTGGAATCAGAACGCTACTGTATTAGTAGTTTCTCATGATTTAAAATTTATCAAACAATCTTGTGTTAGAGGAATTTGGTTAGATCAAGGAAAAGTGCGTTTTATGGGAAACGCGGATGAAACTGCCGACTACTATTTAAACTCAGTAAGTAAAATTTAATCTAAATTATCTAATATGAATTATTTACTTATCAGTAGTAATTCTGCCTTAAGTAAAATGATTTTATGAATCACCTGACTTGAAAGACTATATGATTAGATATACTTAGGCAAAAATTGTAGTTAAGCTTTAAACAAAAATGTATTCTTTTGTGAAGAATGATTGATGATAAATTTCAGGAGAATCAGATGGATTACGAAAAAATACTAGAGCGTATAAGTGATGTTTATCAACAATCCGTTAGATTTTATCGTCCAGCTGGAAATGAGGAAGAAGAATCAAGCGAAACTCTACCTCATCAACCACTAAATAATAGTTATGTTACAGAAATTGATGGTAACTATTTATTATTTTTTAATGATATATATACAAATACTATTCGTAAATGGCTAAAAAATATTTTAAAAAAAATATCATGGCCTATCTTTAAAAGACAAGTTTATTATAATTCTGCTGTTAGACGACTTTTATACAATTTAATCCAAAAAACCGATGAATATTCTACAAGGGATAAAGAGGTAAATAAGAAGCTTTTTCAGCTTGAGCAGAAAATAGAACAACTTTCTCAGCTTAAGCAGAAAATAGACCAACTTTCTCAGCTTAAACAGAAGATAGACCAACTACCTCAACTTGAACAAAAAATAGAACAGCTTTCTCAACTTGAAGAAAAAATAGACCAATTACCTCAACTTGAAGAAAAAATAGACCAATTACCTCAACTTCAGCAGAAAATAGAACAGCTTTCTCAACTTGAGCAGAAAATAGAGCAAATTTCTACTGAATTACAAGCTGACAACAGTGTAACGAACCAAGCCTCTTCTAATGAAGAATCTAAAATTGCTAGTGGTTTATGGTTCAATGAACCAATAATTGTGGGCTATCGCGAAAATGGCAAAGCTTACTGGGCAGGAACTAATGAGAGAATATTCGAGAAGACTTTTGTTTTACAATCTCTTGCCCGTTTGTATGAATCAAGCAGTATAACAGTCTTGGATGTAGGGGCTGCTGAAAGTCTCCTTTCCTATGAGTTAGCTAGTTTTAATTATTCAGTTACAGCGATAGACATTCGCCCCATAGCATTATTTCATCCCAACTTAAAGTTTGTTAAAACTGATATCTGTAACCCTGTATTACCGTCAGCTAGCTTTGATTGTGTGGTTGCTTTATCAACTTTGGAACACATTGGTTTAGGATGGTATGGAGATAAAAAAGAGGAAAATTACGATTTTAAAGCTGTCCAACAGATTAGTTTACTTTTAAAACCAGAAGGTAGTTTTATCCTTACAGTTCCCTATGGGAAAAAAGCTTTAACACCAGTACATCGAATATATAACCAAGAATCACTACAAAAACTAATTCAGGATTTCAGGGTAGTTCAAATATCCTATGGAGTACGTAAGGATGATTTTACTTGGCTTATCACTGAAAATGAATTAGAAGCATCTGAAAAAGAACATAATCCAGATAATTACCTTCCTGGCGCAGTAGCTATGTTGGTATGTAAAAAAAACTTTGTATAAAAAATTAAATCTCAAATTTACGCAGCATGAAAATAGCCATTGATCTTCAAGCTCTGCAAACAAATAACTCTAGAAATAGAGGTATTGGCCGTTATACACAATCTGTAATAGAAGCTCTATTTAAACAGCAAAATACTTTCAGTTACCAGTTATATACGAATAATAATCTACCAGTCCCAGAACTGGATGATAATTACTTTAAGTATAATTCTGTAAATTACCCTTACATTGGTAGTTGCGACATCAATGAACTACTATTAAAAACTGTTTTAATGGCAGCAGATGTTGATATAATATTTCTACCTAGCCCGATGGAAGGTTTAGACTCTACAATACCTGATTATAGCGATTTTTCTAAAAAAGTTTTTGTCATTTGCTATGATTTAATACCTCTCATCTTTTCTGATAGATACTTAAGCGAGTCCAATATGCGCTCACTCTACATGAAGCGCTTAAAAAATATACAAAATGCTGATTTTATATTTGCAATCTCGGAAGCTACCCGCCAAGATGTAATTAAATTTCTCGATATACCTCCTGAAAGAGTTTTAAACGTTTCGGGTGGTGTTTCTGCTTTTTTCACTCCCATTGCTGCTCATGAACACCAAGCTTGGCTCGAAACTTTTGCAAGGAAATTTGGTATTTACAAAAAATTTATTCTTTATACGGGAGGCGAAGATTGGCGAAAGAACATTGAAGGGTTAGTCACTGCTTTTTCTGCCTTACCCAAAAATTTGCAAGAATGTTACCAATTAGTAATTGCCTGCAAAGTTTCTGAGCATTTTAGTAAAGAAATAACTAGCTTCGCGTCAAAATTAGGAATTAATAAATCTATAATATTAACAAATTATGTTACAGATGAAGAATTAAGAGCTTTATACTCAACCTGCTCTCTATTCGTTTTTCCTTCTTTTTATGAAGGCTTTGGTTTACCGCTATTGGAAGCTATTTCATGTGGCGCACCATCGATTGCAAGTAATACCTCATCCTTACCAGAAATTTTAGGTTCTGATGAATTACTATTCGATCCATACTCACCTTCTGATATGGCTGCCATCATGCAAAAAGTTCTATCTGATGAGAACCTTAGAACAAAAATCTCAGAAGATGCACTTCAGCAATCAGCAAAATTTTCTTGGCAATCAGTTGCTCAAAATATACTTGATGTGTTTCAAGAGCATCAGCTAATAAATAAAGTATCTATTTCAGTTAATCAAAAACCACAAATTGCTTTTTTTAGCCCATTACCACCAGCTAAATCTGGTATAGCAGACTATAGTTGGGACTTGTTACCATCATTGGGAAAACATATTAACCTTGATTTATACCATGATGATAGTTATTTGCCCGAGGTTAATATTAGTAATAACTTATTTTCTCATAGTAAATTTGAAGAGAAATTAAAGTCTCAATTTTATGAAAGTATTATTTACCAGATAGGGAATAGTAGTTACCATTCTTATATGTACTCCCAATTAATGAGATATCCTGGAATATCCGTGTTACATGACTATTACTTGGGAGGGCTAATTAATTATATGGAAGCTCGTTGTCCAGAACTTGGGATTAAATTTTCTCAAGAACTAGAACACTGTTATGGAAAAGATAAAGCATTACAAATTTTAAACCTTTTAAAAACAAAAGATTTAGATATTAATGAGAAATTATCAGAAGTAGGTCTTTATGTAAATAGAAGAATTTTTACGCGTTCTCTAGGAGTTATATTACACAGTAAATGGGCTTATAATTCTGCTATTAAAGAATTTAGTAATGATAATAGCCATATTGTTCATATACCTCAGATAGTGCCAAAGTATGTTGTTAAGGAAAAATCACTAATAGATCAATGTAAAGAGTTGGGTCTTCCAAACGATCAACTTATAATATCAACCTTTGGATTTATCAATAAAACTAAACGTCCCCTAGAAATTATTTATGCATTTAAGAAGTATCTTGTAACTCAACCTAATGCTTACTTAGTATTTGTGGGTGGTACTGATTACCTTGGTACAATTAATATAGAAAATGAAATTAAAAAACTAAGTTTACAAGATCGAGTAAAAGTTACTGGCTATGTCAATATGCCGGATTTTTACCGTTACATAGAAGTATCAGATATATGCCTCAACTTAAGATTTCCTTTTAACGGAGAAAGCTCTGCATCACTTTTGCGAATTTTGTCTGTTGGTAAGCCCACTATTGTTACAGATATCGGTTCCTTCTCTGATTTTCCCAATGATGTGGTGTTCAAAATACCCCATCCTGGACAAAGTGATGAAGTAGAAGAAATATTGAAATCTCTCATTTTACTAACTCAAAACTCAGACTACAGAAAATCCCTGAGCGAAAATGCATATAATTATATTGCTAAGGAACATTGTCCAGATAAGTGTGCCAATTTATATGCAGAGCTTATCCAGCAAATACTTTCTTCACCTCAAGCAAAAAGTAAAGAACTTGCTGACTATGTAGGACGTGAATTAGCTAAAGTTATACCTAATGCATCTAAAAAAGTACTTACTACTTTTGCTAGAGCTATTGATAATTCCTATCAGGAAGAACAGCAAGTCGTTGAAAATTTTGATTTAAACAATTTTGATTTAAACAATACTGCAATACTCATACAGCCTCCTTTAGGAAAAAAACTCAACTTTAATGATTTTTTACACGAATGTCGTTCTATTTGCCTTGCAAAAATACCACAATCTAAGGAAATATTAAGTATTGGATGTGCTGGAAATTGGTACTTTGAGTGGTTCGATAAATTTTATCCTTACTATATTGAAAATCACACTGGTATAGATTTAAATTCAAAGCCATTAGATTTACCAAATAATGTAACTTGGATTCAACATGATGGAGACGATCTAAAGTTAATAGAGTCACAAAGTTTTGACTTAGTATTTGCTGGTCAATTTATTGAACATATATCTTGGGAATCACAGGTAAGTTTCCTGTTAGAAGTCAATAGAGTACTTAAACCAAATGGCATTTTTGTACTTGATAGTCCCAATTATACTGTTACTAATAGATATGGATGGAAACAGCCAGAACATATACATGAACTGACTTTTAAACAAGTATGTGAGCTGTTGCCAATCTCAGGTTTTAAAATTCAAGATTCATTCGGTTTAATTCCAAAAGACTTGTTAGGAATGCCGCCTAATTTATTTGGCAGATATATTGAACCTTGTTTAGACATAAATTTCCATCAAGAAGAGATTGAAAAGGCAATTAATGAAGATCCGCAAAATTGCTTTGTTTGGTGGCTAACATCTCAAAAAATTCAAGAAATTGATCTTGCCGATAAAACTCTAATGAAGCGAATGCAGGAGTTTTATCTGGAAAACCAAAAAATTAAAAATGAGGTAATTTTTCATGGCATTGGTTCAATAATCGAAATCAAGCAAGAGTATTTTGTGAATGTAAATCCTGATGATGGACAAGGATTTGCAATCTTTGGCCCTTACGATTCTTATTGCAAAGGTAAATATTTAGTTGAATTTGAAATCTTTGCCTCTGATGATAATGAAATATCTAGAAGGAATCTAGATTTAGTTGTAGCGATCGCAGATATTTCTACTAATTCTGGTGCGCTAGTTCTAGCCAAAAAAGAACTTACTTTAAGAGATATTTTCAAGAAAGAGAAAACAAAACTAAAGTTTACTATAAATACAACATCTGTACTAGAGTTTCGAGTTTTATCGTTAGGACTATATCCAGTTTTAGTTGGTATTAAACCAAAAGTAACAATGCTATAATTCAGTATTTCCAGAGAAGAAATATATTGTAAAAAAAAGTGAGCATGACAACAAAAAAAGCCCTAATCACCGGGTTAACCGGACAGGATGGTTCATATCTTGCCGAACTACTCGTAGCAAAAGGCTACCAAGTCTTTGGTCTAGTCCGCCGTTCTAGCACTAGTAACCTAGAGCGCATCACCCACCTTTATGGCGACATTCAAATTGTATCCGGCGACCTCCTCGATCAATCATCCCTCATGGATGTAGTGAGCGAATGTCAACCTGACGAAATTTATAATCTCGCCTCTCAAAGTTACGTTCCTCTTTCTTGGACACAACCTGCTCTCACTGCTGAATATACAGCCCTCGGTGTTTCCCGCCTCTTAGAATCCATTCGTCGCTGCAAACCTGATGCCAGATTCTATCAAGCATCCAGTAGTGAAGTTTTTGGTCAACCCGACGAATCGCCTCAAACCGAACGCACTGCCTTTCGTCCTCGGAATCCTTATGGAGTTGCTAAAGCTTATGCTCATTGGATGACTGTCAACTATCGGCAGAAATACAACCTTTACACCTGTTGTGGTATTACTTATACTCACGAATCACCTCGACGTGGGACAGAATTTGTATTTCGCAAAATCACGCACGCAGTTGCCCAAATTAAATTAGGTTTGGCAAATGAATTAAAATTAGGCAACCTAGACGCCCGTCGTGATTGGTGCTACGCCAAAGATGCTGTCTACGCTATGTGGCTGATGTTACAGCAGGAACAACCCGATGACTACCTCATTGCCAGTGGTGAAACCTATTCTGTTAAAGAACTTGTTGAGTGTGCTTTTGACTGTGTTGGGCTTAATTGGCAAGATTATGTCTCGATTGACCCCGCTTTTTATCGCGCTGATGAATCAGTGCAGTTAGTTGGTTGCATTGATAAAATTAAAAATGGAATAGGTTGGCAGCCTCAATACTCTTTTAGTCAATTGGTCGAGTTAATGGTTGATTATGACCTTAAGAAATTAAGCAGTTAGCTTTTTAGTTTCTTAATCATAAATAACCATTCACTTGAAACTAGGAAAAAAGTAAAATAGCTTACCTAAGGATGTAACTACTAAGTTTTTTAGTTATGGCTTTTCTTAGGTAAGTTTTTTAAGTAAAAAATTTATTAAAAATTTGCATGAAAATAGTTTCAAATAGGTTTTAGAATGAAGATATTTATAGATTGTACTCACACTGCAAAACATACATATAAAAATACTGGAATCCATCGAGTAGTTCGAGAACTAACTTCTGAATTATTGCAAATAAGCTCAAACCGCACAGATATAGAAATAGTAGCGGTTATGTTTGATGGTAGTTTTATGCGGAGAGTGACTAATCTTAATCAACAGCAAAATGACCATTCGATCGAGGTTAAAAAATATCTCGCAATAACTAAAATAAATATAAAACTTCAAGCTCTACTTTTGAAGCTGAAAAATAAATTTATAAATTTATTTTATAGATTAAATTTAATTGATTGGTTTGATTCAAATTCAGCAAACAAAAAAGTTTTCCTTGAATTTGAAGATTCTATAATCCAGTCAGGAGATATATATGTAATAGCTGATGCCAATTGGGATTTACCTAAAACTTACTACCGATTTTTACAACTTTTAAAAACTTATAAAGTTACTATTGTAGTTATATGCTATGACCTCATTCCCATAAAATTTCCAGAATTTTCTTCTCAGAGATTTACTAAAGCTTTTACAAAATTCTACAGTGATTATTCGATTTTATTCGATAAGGTATTATGTATCTCTAAAAAGAGTGCTGAAGATTATAGTAATGCGATAAATAAAGGGATATTAGCTAATAATAATTCACAAATTATTCAAAGCTTTCGCTTGGGTAGTAATTATTATAAACAGGATTTATTACTAAGTGAAGAAAATAATAAGCCTAATGTAAAATTGCAGAAGTTACTTAATAAAAAATATATTTTAGTAGTTGGAAGTTTAGTGCCTCATAAAAATATTAAAACAATTATTGCAGCCTTTGATTTATTAATAAATTCTAGTTATGATGATGTATTTTTAATTTTTGCCGGTAATAAAGGTTGGGACTCAGAAACTGATAACTTGATAGAATCTAATAAAATGTATGGCAAGCTCATACAAATACTAGGTTCAGTGAGCGATGCTCAACTAGATTTTCTCTATCAAAACTGTTACTGTTTAGTTCAAGCCTCCTTTTATGAAGGGTTTGGATTACCTGTGGTAGAAGCACTACAACACTGTAAACCTGTGATTGCTAGCAATGGTGGATCTTTGCCTGAAGTAGGAGGCGATTTTTGTAGATATTTCTCTCCTACTCAACCAACAGAACTGTATGAAGCTTTAAAAGAACTACTTGATTCAGATATTTACTACAGTAATTTGGTAGAGCGCATAAAAAATGAGTATATACCATTCTCATGGCAACAATCTGCTGAAGAGTTTCTCTCTTGTTTGTATAATTAAATTCAGTTTGAATAAAAGCTTAAAATTTATTCGTTAATCTATCTTTTTTGTCTAAAAAACCCACAAGTAGAACAACTTACGCTATTAACTTCACAGTCAATTTTTAAGTATGAATGCTATAAAATTTTATCAAAATTAACACCATAACAAGGTTTGCAAAAGAGAGATATTCTCCTAATATTATATTTGTTAAATAAATTACTATCAACTTATTTATTACTAGTAACAATTATGCTAATAGACCAACATTAAGCAATTAAGCTTGACATAATAAACTAAAAAGCGAGTTGAAAATTATGCTAGATACAATACTGCAAATCGTAAAACCTATATTGAATCTCTTAAGAGCATTGAAAAAAAAGTATAGACTTCCTTCTTCGACAACAGATGCTATAAGCTTGAACATTAAAACTTTGGGATATGAATATGCTCGTAGTTTGCGCGAACAGTTGATAATACCTAGTAATTTATCTCCACAAAAAATCAACTTACAATCCAAAGCTTGTCAACAAAATGATATTGAATCAGATTGGTTTTTTTACTGGTGTCAAGAGATGAAAATTCCGGTAGCATACCATCGAAAATTGTGGGAGTTTTGCTATATTTTACAGGCATTATATGAATATGATTTACTTACTCCTGGACGTAAAGGTTTAGGTTTTGGTTGTGGTGAAGAACCTCTGCCAAGTATTCTAGCTGCTTATGATATTGCGATTACGGCTACAGATTTACATCCAACAGCATCAGCTGCACAAGGTTGGATAGAAACTAAACAAAATATGTCTTCTTTAGAAAAGATATTCCGTCCTGAATTATGTACAAAAGAACTATTTACTAAAAATGTGAGTCTAAAGTATGTCGACATGAATGCTATTCCTGCTTATTTAGAAGGTAAATATGATTTCTGTTGGTCTGCTTGTGCATTAGAACATCTAGGTAGCATTAAAAATGGACTTCTGTTTATCGAAAATTCTCTAAAGACTCTAGTTCCTGGAGGAATAAGTATACAGACGACAGAGTTTAATTATTTAGAAGAAGAAACAACTATTGACAACTATGGAACAGTACTTTTTAGAAAAAAAGATTTTGAACAAATTGCTAAAAAACTAACTGTGGCAGGCCATCAAGTAGCACCCCTTGATTTCAATATTGGTTCTCGTGTGTTAGATAAATTTATTGATATTCCTCCATACTATAATCAAATACATGAGCTACGACAAGAAGCACATTTAAAATTTTTATTTGAGCGTTTCGCTTCTACATCCTTTGGTATGATTATCAGAAAAGCTGTGTAAAAAGTTACAAATATTAATTTACTATAGTATTCTCTAATTTTTAATAATTCATGTAAAAATTGTTATTTTACAATCATTATAGGTAAATGAAAAAATACTAAATGAATATAGTAGATAATATTTCCTCTAATCAATTAATTATTAACTTATCTATTCTTTTGTCTAAACCAACCGGTATAGGCAACTATGCTCAAAACCTTTTTCCTTATTTAAAATCTTTCCAACCTACTCTGTTAGTAGCCCAAAAATATCCTGATTTTGATTGCTATCTAATCCCGCCAAACTTAACCCCAGACCACGGCACAAAAGGTCATTTTAACCGCTTGCTTTGGACACAATTTCAACTACCACAAATATATAAAAACCTTAAATCAAGTCTTTTATTCTCCCCACTACCAGAAGCACCTCTTTATAGTAGTTGTCGTTTTGTTGTCACATCTTTTGATATGATACCGTTACGTTTTGCCAAAGGCTTCTCACCACTCACAGCCTATCACCGCTACTACACTCCCCAAGTTTTTAAGCAAGCACAACACATTATTTGCATCTCCCAGACTACGGCTAAAGATATCACCGATTTTTACCAAATTCCCGCCAGCAAAATTACTGCGATTCCTTTAGCGCACGATCGCACTCACTTCCTTCCTCTCAACCTCCCTACCCGCAACTACTTTCTCTATATTGGCCGCCAAGATCCTTACAAAAACATCCAGCGACTCATCAGTGCTTTTGCGGCGTTACCTAACTGCAAAGACTATGAACTATGGTTAGTAGGGCCAATTGATTCGCGTTACACCCCGATTTTAAAAGTGCAAGTTGCAGAATTGGGTGTAACTAATCAGGTAAAGTTCCTTGACTATGTTCCTTATGGCGAATTGCCAAACATCATCAATCAAGCGATCGCTCTGGTTTTCCCCAGTCTTTGGGAGGGTTTTGGTTTACCTGTCCTCGAAGCAATGGCTTGTGGTACTCCCGTCATTACCTCCAATCTCTCCTCCTTACCTGAAGTCGCTGGCGATGCGGCGATTCTAGTCAATCCCTACAACACCGGAGAAATTACAGAAGCAATGCAGGCGATCGCAACTAATTCGGAGTTGCGATCGCATCTACGTACCCTTGGCCTCAACCGCGCCAGTCAGTTCAGCTGGGCAAAAACAGGACTTGCTACCGCCGAAGTTATCAAACAGTACCTATAATGGCTGATTTCTGAAAAATAGAGAGACTGCGAGGTAAGCTTTCTTTAACTGCAATAGCATTCCAGTTAGCGATCGCCTGCTCTTCGGTTAGAGTCGGGTTAGCATTACACACATAATCAAGTTTAGCTAACACGTTTTGATGGGCAAGAGCAATCTCTTGAGCAACAGGTGTTATAAGCAGCTTCTTCCAGAGAGCATACTTTCCCTGCCAAAAGTGATTGTTTGTACTCATGGTACGGAGGCGATCGATGGAATGCAACGAAACCACATCTAATATAGGCTTAACTGGGGTCAGCCCCAGTTGTTCGTTAAACTGGGCAAGTTCCTTGACCGCATCATTCACCAGATTTTCGTAACGAACTTTTAATGTGTCTTCTCGCCTCCACCATTCCGGGCTAATCGAGAGAAGTGCTGCTGCTCTACTCCCAGTCGCATAGTTGATAAACTCTGGGCTAAGTGGTGTTTTCTCAAGGATGGAAATCTCGGTTCCCCCTTCACCTTTTAACCAGCTGGCAGTATCCGGTTCGTAGTTGGCAAAATGCAGAATAGAAATCAATACATCCAAGGGATGGCGGGCAAGAACGACCACACGAAATCCTTGCTGGGCGAGCAATGAAACTAAATCATCACTTCTGTGCCAATGAATCTGAAGCACTAATCTTGCTGGTAGCAAGTGCCAGGAAATGTCATCTGGATGATGCACCGCCAGTTCAGCCATTTCATAAATGGCTGCCAGCATTTTTCGTAGCCAGGTGTTGCCCGATCGGGGATTGCTGATTATCGCCAGACGCAAGGCGTCTAAACTGCTCAAATTCTGTTAATCCTTTCAACTAAATTAGGATACATCTAAACTAACATCATACTGACACCATAATGTAAATTCAATGATTTGGGATTTTGTCAAGATTTTAGATTATCTTGACTAATGACTTGTAATTAATCCTAAATCCTGATGAAAGCACTATGAAAGCACTAATTCTTTCTGGCGGTAAAGGTACACGCTTACGTCCTCTTACCTACAGCGGGGCAAAACAACTTGTTCCAGTTGCTAACAAACCTGTTTTATGGTATGGCATTGAAGAAATGGTCGCGGCTGGTATTACTGATATTGGCATCATTATCAGTCCAGAAACCGGGGCAGAAGTCCAAGGGAAAACTGGAAATGGAGAATCCTTTGGAGCGAACATCACCTACATCGTACAAGATCAGCCACTTGGACTTGCTCACGCCGTCCAAATTGCCCGTCCCTTTTTAGGAGATTCTCCCTTTGTCATGTACTTGGGAGATAACCTGATTCAACTAGGTGAGTTACGTTACTTTCTGCAACAATTTAGCCAACAACAGCCAGATGCTTTGATTTTATTACGTTCAGTTGCTAACCCTAGCGCTTTTGGTGTGGCTCAGGTTGATGAAACTGGACGGGTATTACAATTAATTGAAAAACCCAAAGTCCCTCCTTCAAATCTGGCATTAGTAGGGGTTTATTTCTTTTCTCACCTCATTTATGATGCGATCGCAAATATTCAACCTTCCACTAGAGGCGAGTTGGAAATCACTGATGCTATTCAATACCTCATTAATCAGCAAAAGCAGGTTGTAGCCCACAATCTCCAAGGCTGGTGGTTAGATACTGGTAAAAAAGATGATTTATTAGAAGCTAATAGATTAATTCTCGATACCTATCTGACAGCATCAGTTGTGGGCGAAATCGATGCCCAAAGTCAAATTATTGGACGAGTCAAAATCGGGGTAAAATCTAAAGTAATTAACTGCACAATTCGGGGGCCAGTAGTCATTGGTAGCAATTGTCATTTAGAAAACTGCTTTATTGGCCCTTATAGTAGCATCGCTAACAATGTCACACTCATTGATACTGATTTAGAACACAGCGTGATTTTAGAAGGTGCTAAAATTGCCGGAATTCATCAGCGCATTATTGATAGTGTGATTGGACAAAGGGCACAATTGAATCTTGCACCCCGTCGCCCTAAAGCCTTGCGATTTATGATTGGCGATGACTGTCAAATTGAACTAACGTGATTTACTTATTCAAAACAAAAAAACCACAGTCAAAATATTAATTACAAGACCTGTAAAATACAAGTATTAAATTACTCTCAAAATTAAGATTGTGGCACATTACTTGTAATATTAATGAGCATTGTACATACCAAAATTCCCGAAGTTATCCAACTCGAACCCCAAGTATTTGGAGACGATCGCGGTTTCTTTTTTGAAGCCTACAACCACCAAAGATTTGCTCAACAGATAGGGATTGTTACAAACTTCGTCCAAGATAACCACTCTTGCTCTAAACAAAACGTCCTACGCGGATTGCACTATCAAATCCAACAACCCCAAGGTAAACTCATTCGGGCGATTGTTGGTACTATTTTTGACGTAGCCGTAGATATTAGAAAAAGTTCGCCTACCTTCGGTAAGTGGGTAGGTTATGAACTCAGTGCTAAAAACAAACGCCTACTGTGGATACCACCAGGTTTTGCTCACGGCTTTCTTGCACTTTCAGAACTAGCCGAAGTTCTCTACAAAACTACAGATTATTATGTGCCCCAAAGCGATCGCACAATTCTATGGAACGATCCAGATTTAAAGATAGATTGGCCCTTGAGTGGGTCACCGATTTTATCAGCTAAAGACCAAGCTGGTAAATCTTTCAGAACTGCTGAAGTATTTGATTAAATGGTCATTGGGCATTGGGCATTGGGCATTGGTCATTTGTCATTGGTCATTTGTCATTGGTCATTGGTACATACACCGTCTCTTGTGATACCCTAAGCTTACTTTTATGGTGGGCGGAAAAGGCGGAAAAACTCTGTCTTTCATTGGACTAATTCAAACCACATTAAAGAGTGAGCGTGGCTTCTCTTGGACAAATGACAAATGACAAATGACAAATGACAAAATCAATTTTGCTGATTGGTAGTAACGGTCAAGTGGGTAAGGAACTACAACAAATACTCTCATCATCCGGCAATATTATCTCAGTAGCACGCCCAACAGTAGACCTTACCCAACCCGATACTCTACGCAACGTTATCAGATCAAAGCAGCCGCAAATCATCATTAATGCTGCCGCTTATACTGCTGTAGATAAAGCCGAAAGCGAACCCGAACTTGCTACCGCTATTAATGCGACTGCACCCCTAATTCTTGCCCAAGAAAGCCAAAAATTAGGAGCTTTTCTAATTCATATTTCAACTGATTACGTTTTTGATGGCAATGGCTGTAGCCCTTATCAAGAAACCGATACAACTAATCCCTTGAGTGTCTATGGTAAAACCAAACTCGCCGGAGAAGAAGCTATTCAAGAAACTTGCGCCCATCATCTCATTCTCCGCACAGCTTGGGTTTATGGAACCTTTGGCAAAAGTAACTTTGTTAAAACCATGCTGCGACTAGGTGCAGAACGCCAAGAACTCCGTGTTGTCGCCGATCAAATTGGTAGCCCGACTTGGGCGCAAGATATAGCCACAGTTATAGCCCAGACAATTCCCCAGTTAACTCCAGAAATTAGCGGCATTTATCACTACACTAATAGCGGCGTTGCTAGCTGGTATGATTTTGCCGTCGCTATTTTTGAAGAAGCAGAACAGCTAGGCTTTTCTTTGAAAATTGAACGTATTGTCCCGATTACAACCGCCGAATATCCCACACCAGCCCGTCGCCCTGCTTATTCCGTCCTTGCTTGTGGAAAAATTTCCGCAATTTTAGGGACTTATCCTTCCCATTGGCAACAAAGACTTCGGCAAATGCTTAAGGATTTGAAAATTGGGCATGGGGCATAGGGCATTGGGCATAAGAGGCAGAGGGGCAGAGGGGCAGAGGGGAAAAACTTTCTTCAACTTCTCCTCTGCTCTCCTGCCCCCTTGTCCCCCTGCCCCCTTGTCCCCCTGCCCCCTTGTCCCCCTGCCCCCTTGTCCCCCTGTCCCCTTGTCTCCCCTGCTCCCCTGCTCCCCATTCCCTATTTCTTTTGACTTTTTAATACTCCCGTTTCATGTTGTATGGGCAAGACATCTAAAATATCAGTTTGGGAACAATATTTTAAATCTTCGTGACAGTCAAGACGCAGCAATCGTTGACCGTGACTCGCTTGGTGAAGTAATCCTAATAAGTTATCTTGCCATTGAGAGTAAAGAGCGATCGCACTAATTACTTCATCGTTACCAGCGAGTTCTTCAGGTAACAAGTTGCTTTGTTGCAAAATACTATGAGCGATCGCACCCGCACAAACTGTATCCTCTAAAGAAAAACTACCTTCCCAACCGGAACCGACAATCCACACTGTCTCTGGTTGCTTATCTAAGAGGAATTGCACCACCGCCGCCCGGTTAATCAAGGCTGCTGCTAAGACGTTTGGGGAATCTTGTACTCGTTGTAAAGCACGAGTGCCATTTGTAGTGCTGATAAATAAACGCCGCCCTTCTACTAATTCTGGTGTGCAGTCGAGGGGAGAGTTACCCAACTCAAAACCAGCTACTTTCGCACCGCCGCGTTCTCCAGCCCGCAAACGTTTTTCAGGGGGCCATTTTTCGCTAACTTCAATTAACCGATCTAAATCGCTGAATACTTGTACAGCTTCGCCTCCAGATGCCAAGACAGTCGCAATTGTGCTAGTAGCTCGCAACACATCGACTGCGATCGCACATTCTGGCGCTTTATCCGTTGGAGTCAATTCAGGAGTGTGGTATACGAATAACTTCACGGGCTGGATACACCTGTTTTAATACTACTGCCGAAAATAACATTCTACCTAGTTGGTGTCACTAACTATAGTGACAATTGCTCCAGGAAAATTTTTTATCATCAAAATACAAAATGTATCTCATTCAATACATAGATGGGGGCAGGGGAGACAAGGGGACAAGGGGACAAGGGGGCAGGGGAGCAGGGGAGACAAGGGGACAAGGGGACAAGGGGGCAGGGGAGCAGGGGAGCAGAGGAGAAGTTGAAGAAAGTTTTTCCCCTCTGCGCCTCTGCACCTCTTCCCCTCTGCCTCTTATGCCTCTTATGCCCAATGCCCGATGCCCAATTTTCAATCCCTAATAAATACTCAAAAAGCGCATTTTATGCTTTTAGACTTTCAGACTTGCAGCACTATCTTGTAATCTAAAACAAGAACAGACCTTCTAAATGGGGAAAAAGTTACAGTTATAAGGCTACAACCCAAAGGGACAAATATTTACTCATTCCCTACTCCCCAGTACAGACGCAATTAATCGCGTCTCTCCCACTCCCCACTCCCCATTGAAATTGCTATGGCACCTTTACCCGACTACCGCCCTAAACAGCTATCTTTAGGCCCGTTGGAAGCAGAAATTTTAAATATTATCTGGGAACTTGGTTCAGCCACAGTCAAGGATGTACACGATCGCATCCTCGCCGATCCCAACCGCGAATTAGCGTATACTTCTGTCACCACCGTCTTACGTCGCCTCACTGATAAAGGTTGGCTGGCCTGCGACAAAAAGGAGCGGGCATTCTATTGGCGGCCAATGCTGAGTAAGCAACAATCAGAAGTGATCAAAGCTCACGAGCAGTTACAGCGATTTCTGGCAGTGGGGAACCCCGATGTTGTTGCTGCCTTTGCTGATAGCTTAGATGAAGCAGCTAGCGAACAAATAGCAGCGATCGCCAAACGGATTCAATCTGCACGCCAAGCCAGGGAGGAACAATGATGCATCTGATAATGATTTTGAATGCTTTGGCAGTTGCCTGGTGGTTAAGATCCTCTTGGAATCAACGCCAAGGTAGTTGGAGTCGGCGGTGGCAGCGATCGCTATTTTTGTTTCTCTTCCCGCCCTTGCTAATTTTCATGACTGCGATCGCTGTGTTGTTCATGGGGCCTCAAGGACAAATGGGCGGAATGTATACAGGCTCCGTCAGCTATTTACTAGCATTAATTTATTTGGCATTTTTTGCCATTTCATGCATTAAACTTGCTTTCCAAGGTTGGCAGTCTGTAGAATCAGCCCGTAACTGCCCTTTAGTGAATGTTGGCGATAGACGAGCCAGACTGCTGCAAACGGGCGCGTTGTTTGCAGGTCAAATCGGTTTTTGGCAACCAGAGCTAGTAGTTAGCCAAGGATTAGTGCAAACTCTCTCACCGGCTCATTTAGAAAGCGTCTTAGCCCATGAGCAAGGGCATCACCATTACAGGGATACGTTCTGGTTTTTCTGGCTGGGTTGGGTGCGTTCTTGCACAGCATGGTTGCCAAATACAGAGCCTTTGTGGGAAGAATTGTTAGCTTTGCGCGAACTCCGTGCCGATGGTTATGCAGCATTGCAGGTAGATCCTCTGGTGTTAGCGGAATCACTTTTATTAGTAGTTAGTAGCGGCCCCGTTTTATCGGAAATTTGCTGTGCTGCATTAGGTTCCTCTGGTGCAGATCGTTTAGAACAAAGAGTAGAAGCCCTATTAGCACCACCAGAACCAACCCCAGAAGCTCAATTACAATCTTGGCATGGCTTTCTGTTGGCGTTCCTGCCTCTACTGTCTGTGATATTTCATAGTTAAATTGAATTTATAGCAGGAAACAGGCAATAGGCAACAGGCTTGCAAGTGTCTTGATGTCGGCGTTTTACGATCGGTTTATGTTCTAAACTATATTTCAACTGCTATAAAAAGCTACTACAGCCCAAAGCTGCAACAGTAGCGACATCTGTCGTGTCTGTAGCAACTTCTGCCTTCCCTGTAGTAACTTCTGCTTTGACGTTTCCGTGTTTCGCGCAAGCTGTAGCAACTTCTGCTTTAACGTTTCCGTGTTTCGCGCAAGCTGTAGCAACTTCTGCTTTAACGTTTCCGCGTTTCGCGCAAGCTGTAGCAACTTCCGCTTTGACGTTTCCGTGTTTCGCGCAGGCTGTAGCAGCTTCTGCTTTAACGTTCCCGTGTTTCGTGCAGGCTGTAGCAACTTCCGTTACGACTGTAGCAACATTGGTTACGTCTGTAGCGATGTCGGTTGCCACATCACGATGAAAATTTTGAATATAGCGGTTCCCAATTCATGGAACACAGACCTAACCCCCAGCCCCTTCCCTTCAAGGGAAGGGGAGTAAGATTCAAAGCCTCTCTCCTTTTAGGAGAGAGGTCAAAAATGTACTGCACCCAAGCGAAAACCACTATAGGGTTGTTATATTACTCTTCTTCTAGCAACTGTTCTATATACTTTTGCACCAAAGGCACTTGAAAAGCATTGCCTTCTGGAGTCAAGATTTCTTTTCGCGTTAGTTTGCGGATAACACCTTTGTCCTGCTGTGTCGGAGTTTCCCCGTAGATTATCCGGCGCAGGAAAGAGCGATCGCTATCTGTTAAACTCTTCCATAATTCCTGAAAATACTGATCGCCTCGCTCAAGCACAACAGGTATAACTTCTTGAACATCCTGTGCAGTAGCTTTAGCTGTATCTGCTTCTCGCCTATTTCTTCTGATATCGCGGTTTAGCAACTCCACCACCTCATAACACACCAACTGAACGAGATAAGGTTGACAGCAAGTAAGTTGGATAATTTCATCTACAGCAGTTGGTTCATAGATATTGCTGAAGTTCTCTACTGGCTGTTGAATCAAATCGCGGGCTTCTGACTCGTGCAGATAAGTCATTCGCAAAGCACGGGTGTTAATTAGATAGTCACTCCAGTAATCATCAAGTTCAGATAACTCCTGTGAACCACTAAAAAGTAGAATCCACTTGCGTTGGTGTTGCAGCAGGTTACGAATAAAATTGAGCGGCGCACGGCTGCTTGTAGGCTGATCGCCCTTCATCCGAGATGCGATCGCATTTAGTATCCTTACGACCGACAAATAGCCTGGGATCTTCAATCATCCCCGCAGCCACAAAAGGATTAGAAGGCATAGCTCCAGAAGCCATGTAAAGCGTTATCCTAGTTTCAGCAATTTAAGTGCAATTACTTAAAAGAATAGCACTTAGTGCAAAACAGACCCTTGATGCGATCATTACTTCCCTGAAACTATAGCAGTTCCTAATCAGGTAAGGTACATCATAGCCCCCTCCTCGCTTGCGGGGAGGGGGTTGGGGGTGGGGTTCTTATAACTTACAAAGGCCGAGAAGCGCTATAGATTAACCTGAGAGCAACCCCTTTAAAACCTTTGCCAAATACTCATACTGCTCAAAAGTATTGTAAATCTGCGCCGAAATCCTTACCAACAGCCGAGGTTTTTCTTGCCACGGCATCACCTGCACTTGAATACCAAACTTATCAAACAACTCATCGTGTACAGACATAAAATTGCGGTTTTCCAAAGTCGCAGGCATTGGCACAACTGCCATTGAACCAATCATCTCCTCTGGACAAGGCGGTTGCACTTCCAGCCCTTCACAAAGTAGCCGTCTTCCCTGCAACACTAGCTGATGATTTTGCTGCATTAATTCTGTCCATCCACCAGGTAGCAAGGAACACATAAAAGCGATCGCTTCTGGCACACACATATAAGCTGTAGGATCGTCTGTACCTGTCCAGTCAAATTCCAACTGAAAGCGGCTTTTATCAGTGCGTGGCGAATTTGTCCCGTGGCTAATTGTCAGAGGACGAATTTCTGAGTGTTTATCTCGTCGCATATACAAAAATGCTGCCCCCTTGGGCGCACACAGCCATTTATGACAATTCCCCGTGTAATAAGTTGCGTCAATCTCTCGCAAATCGAGAGAAATCATTCCAGGCGCATGTGCCCCATCGACCAATGTATCTATACCCCGTTGTTGCAACTCCTTCGCCAACTCTTGAATCGGGAAAATTAGCCCTGTCTGGCTGGTAACATGATCCAAAAGTGCTAATCGGGTTTTTGATGAAACTCGCTCAATTACTGCTGCGATTACTTGCTGTGGCGAGTCAATAGGGAAAGGAACTTTTGCTACCACCATCCGCGCACCCGTGCGACTGGCAATAAAATCAAGTGCATTGCGGCAAGCATTATATTCGTGGTTAGTTGTAAGTATTTCGTCCTCTGGTGAAAACGTCAGCGACTTTAACACCGAATTAACACCAGTCGTCGCATTGGGGACAAATACCAAATCCTGCACATCAGCACCTACAAAGGCCGCTAGCTTACTTCTGGCATCGTCTAGCAGAGGTTCCCATTCCCTAACAAATAAGCGCAAAGGTTCATGTTCGAGTTGCGATCGCAAACGTTGTTGAAACTCCAGCACTTGTTTAGGACAAGCACCAAAAGACCCATGATTCAGAAACGTCACAGCCGAGTCAAGCGACCATAAATCTCTGATGGATAATCTAGAATCCAAAATTTAAAATCCAAAATTGATAAACTCCCCAGGCTGGATTCGAACCAGCGACCAATCGATTAACAGTCGATCGCTCTACCACTGAGCTACTGAGGAACGCTCACGATTTATAATCTTAGGGCTAAAAATAGTATTTGGCAAGTACTTTCGCCAATATTTTTTTTTAGATAGTTAATTTATAGAAATTTTGCAGCCAAAATCTATTCAAGAATTTAAGCAGAGACTCTTAGATACTAAATATCTACTACAATCCCATTCGTAATTCAGCCAGACGCTGCCGCGCCTTAGCATCAATGCCATTAGCTAAAAACCGACTCTTAGATTGTTTGCGCGTATGATACTTCTGTCGCATCCGGCAGACAGTGGCTTCCACTTCCCCACAGAGTTGTTGTGCTGACAACCATTCAGCCCCATACCCTTGTATCATCAACTGCTGTGCCCGATCTGATGTAGCAACAATCACACGAGAAATCAAAGATTGGGCTATTTGGTGGCGAAAAGAAGCGCAGGATTTTTCAATATAAGTATCTGCGGTTTGCCCAAAATCAGTGTAATAAACAGATAAAAGCTCAGTAATAATTTCTTTATTACTAGAGGTGTTTTGATATTGGGCATCAAAAACTATCTGAGTTGTGTAACCTTGAAACGCACTATAACCAGTCATTGCTTCCACAAGTTCGCCCCGTGCGGCCTCTAATCCAACGCTATCACGCGTTTTTTTAAGGCAAGGCCAAGCGCCTATTATATTGTAGCCGTCCACTAACAAAACGGCTTGGAGTAAGGAACGGGGCATGGTTTTTAATCACAATTTTCTAGAGTTAACAAAATTCATTCATAAGTTTTATAATAATTGATGCATAGTCTGTAACACTATGTTACATAAAACAAAAAATACGGCAGCCTCACAAAACTCAAACTTCAGATAGACGCACCAACTTAAAACGCGCCTTTTAAATAAAGGCGCGTTACAGTTCTAGTTAGTATTATTCAGGAATGCGAAATGCAATGAATTTTACTTAGCACTCAGCACTTAATTAAGAGGCTTCGCTGTGTACCTCCATCAGACGTTGTTTGAGACGTTCGGCTTCACCACTATCTACCAGAGAGCCTTTTTCTAGCAAGAAAGCGCCGTCACAATAATTCAACTCATCTAATCGATGTGTCACCCATAGGGCTGTAATACCTCGACTTTTGACAAGGCGGCGGACACCAGCAACTAAATCCAGCTGGCTATCTGGATCTAGTAAGGCAGTGGGTTCATCTAATAATAAGACTTCACAGCGACGGGCGATCGCACCGGCGATCGCGACTCGCTGTTTTTGTCCTCCAGAGAGTGCATAAATAGGGCGTCGTTGCAATGTAAGCAAATTCACCGCTCCAAGCGCCTCCTCAACTCTTGCTCTGGTAGCAGCAGGCGGCAACTTTTCTTCCACCAATCCAAAAGCCACATCAGCACCAACAGTTGGCATCACCAGTTGATGATCTGGATTTTGGAAGACAAAGCCAACGGGTTGCAAAACCCGAATTTCGCCAGATTCAGGAGCTAATAACCCCGCCAGCAGTCTCAGTAAAGTAGATTTTCCGCTGCCATTTGTACCTAAGAGCATCCAAAACTCACCCTTGGGTACTTCTAAAGAGCAAGATTTGATAACTTTTTCTCCATTAGGCCAACTGAAATTTAAATCCTTGACCTCAATGCCCACTTGAGCCATTTGTCAACCTTGGTTACTCAGCAGCTACGGCGAAAAAGCCAGGTGGTCTGCCGCCACCAGGGGTTGTACCATCTTTCTGAACAATCTGCACCCCAGAAATTTCACTAGCGCGGACAGCAATTTTTTTCTCTGTCTTGCCTTCGCATTTGAGTTCTACAATGTCAGGGTTCCCAGAACGGATTGCTGCCAAAATTAGCTGATAGACAGCCTCAGCATCCTCTGCTGACTTACGTTGTACTGAGATCGGGAAAGCAGTGTTTCTGATGCTTAAATCGATGGTAAACATTTAGCAATAATCAAATTTAACTGTGGACTCATTTTAGCGTCAGCTGAGTGATTCTAGGGAAATGAGGATTGGGTATGGGGCATTGGGTATAGGAAGAGGCAGAGGGGCTGAGGGGCACAGAGGAAAAATTTACTGCAACTTCCCTCTGCTCCTCTGCTCCCCTGCTCCCCTATTCCCTACTCCCCATTTATCACCTCATCTGAATCAAAAAATAAATTTTATGAGAAAACCCCTAGAAAAATTAGCAATTTACACCTAATATAATTAAAGGTGTGTAAAAAATTGTAAACTTGGTTAACAACCTGGTTAACTTTCTGCTTATAGAAGGCCTTAATATCGCCATCTATAATACAGATACAACCTGTACTTATAAACATTTGGAGATTTGCTCTAATGACCATCGCAGTTGGACGTGCGCCCAGTAGAGGGTGGTTTGACGTTCTAGACGACTGGCTCAAGCGCGATCGCTTCGTATTCGTAGGTTGGTCAGGGATACTATTGTTCCCCTGCGCCTTCCTAGCACTAGGCGGTTGGCTGACCGGCACCACCTTTGTCACCTCTTGGTACACCCACGGATTAGCCTCCTCCTACTTAGAAGGCTGTAATTTCCTGACAGTAGCAGTATCCACCCCCGCCGACAGCATGGGACATTCCCTACTGCTGTTGTGGGGTCCAGAAGCCCAAGGCGACCTCACCCGTTGGTTCCAACTGGGTGGGTTGTGGCCATTTGTTGCCCTACACGGAGCCTTCGGTTTGATCGGCTTCATGTTGCGGCAGTTTGAAATTGCCCGTCTAGTGGGTATCCGCCCTTACAACGCTCTGGCTTTCTCAGCTCCGATTGCAGTATTCGTCAGCGTATTCTTGATGTACCCCTTGGGACAATCTAGCTGGT
>NZ_JAVRCL010000045.1:0-71099 GCF_034530775.1 Nostoc sp. DedSLP04
AGTTCAAACATTCGTCCAGAAAGTTCAAACATTCGTCCAGAAAGTTCAAACATTCGTCCAGAAAGTTCAAACATTCGTCCAGAAAGTTCAAACATTCGTCCAGAAAGTTCAAACATTCATCCAAGAGCATAATTTACTAGATGCAAGAGTCTCATACCCGATTGGGCATAACCACAGTCAACAAAAAATATCTCTGTATTTAGTGCCCCATACCCCATGCCCAATTCCCAGTCTTTTGTATTTGCGATCGCAAACTGACTTAACTTAAATATATACCTTTAGTAGAGGTAAATTCAAAGGCTATATTCGATATTTAATTAAATAGTAAATATTAAGAACAACTAAACTCAGTTTTAACTCTACTTGCGATCGCCTTGTAAATTTGTCATTTGCTTATTCTTACAACAAATCTGGCTTTACAGGATTGATTGCAAATGTCCTAGAGTGAGTATCAAAAGTTCTCTGTTTTTACTTATATAAGCTCCTTTGCCTCATTTCAGCTATTAGAAATGAGGCATTTCCTATGTTGCTATACACCCACGCATAATTTTGTCAACGGGAATATAGGCCAATACGGTTCAGTTAAGCAAATTTATCTGTTAAGGCAGGGGGAGCAGGGGAGGCAGGGGAGGCAGGGGGAGAGAAAAAGCTTAACTGAACTGTATTGGAATATAGGCAAAGTGTTATAGGACTCATATTTGATTTTTGAAAAAAACTCAGTACACCTTTATTCCTTCTTCCCAGTCCCCAGTCCCTAGTCCCTACGATTAATTCAGAAATCAAATCGGATTGCTATAGTATTGCAAGGTATTTTGCTTAACCTAGTATATTGACTTATCTCTAAACTTGAATGTGGCATTGATACTACAAAAATCAAGGCTCTTAAGAAAGTGTTTAGTCTTTAATCTTATTCACTAATTACAGGACTCACGGACACGATTTTCTCAGCTTCATTTACTCTAATCTCCGCCAGCCCAAACTGTTCAATAACTGCTGCATTTGTTGTCAAATGCCTACTCACTTCAGCCACTCGATAGTGACTTTCTTGTGAAGCTAAAGCAGCCGGCAATAATAACTGATCTGCTAAATGTTCATCCACCGGTGCGCCGGTGTAATGAAACTCAAGCAGTTGCTGACAAGCAATCTCTGCAACTGTTTCCGCCGACAACCGCAAACGCCCAAATCCACCAAAGCCAGTTAAGCTATTCTGATACTCAGCAGTTAAAAAAATACCCGCCCCAGGTGCCACACCTCTTTCTCGTAAAGTCTGTACAGTAACCTTTAAATGAGCTTCCCGTAACAAATTTTCCGCACGATTCGCCATCCGTTGCGGAATATGGGAAGGCAATTCCGTCACCACTGCTAGTCCTCGCACCTGTTGTAAATCGCCCCGTTCCAGCAAGTCGATCCCACCGAGTTTACCACCGCCATCCACCTGTAACTCTACCTCTCCGCCACCTTGGGGATACCACCCCCAAGCGCCTAACTTGACTTGGGCCTCTACACCCATGCGTTGCAGTATGGGCAGATAAACTTGCTCAATATACGTCGCTGTCGGGCTAAAATTCACATGAGTTCCACCCTTTAGTGTCACCAAGGAATTGCCAGATGCTAGTGCCAAAGGTAAGAGAATTGTTTGAAGAACTAGAGCGATCGCACCCGCAGAACCACCTTGTTGTGCTTTACTAACATCAAAGGTATAAATTCCCGCTTGCACAGCACTACCTGGGATGAATTCTAGCAGCATTGAACCCAAAGCATCACCTCGTAGTTGGGCATTACAAATTCTCGCCGCCGCCCGAACTGCTGTTAAGTGTTGCGCTGCTAATCCTGGCTTTTTGCGTCCAGCGCGAATGCCTGTAATTCGTATGGGTTCGCCGGTAATGGCGGCTAGACTTAAGGAAGTGCGAAGAACTTGTCCGCCTCCCTCTCCGTAGGAACCGTCAATTTCAATCATGGGCGATTATTGGAATGTTGGATTTTGGGTTATCCCCACGGCTGTTAAAATCAAACCACAAATTATAAACGCCCAACAGCTAGCTTTTTAGAGAGAGGTTACACAAATATACAGAGAAATTTCTGATATGTGTTTCTGTAGTTTGCTAATTTTGAGTATGGAATTGAATAACCTTGCTTTTACCGGGGTTCATCAACCCATAAGGATCGACTATTTCTTTAAATTTTAACTGCTCAGGATCGATAAATTTTCTGCCGCCGTCTTCAATAATATACGTATGAGGATTGGCAATACTCACACCCTGTTCTTCGTGATAGCGGATAATTTCATTGAGGCGTTCTTCTGTGGTGTAACGCACAAGTTGCAATGCACCAGGAACTACGACACCATTCACCCGAAAAAATTCTAAATGCATCATTACCTCATCGCCGAAGTAATTATACATCTGCTCTACTAGTTGCAAATTGCCATCATTAGGAAAGAGACTTTGTAAGTATGTAATCCCAGTATCTACACTCCGGGCAAGTAAGGTAGTGTGGTTCCAGGAAAATTCCGCTAAATGTGTACCTTTAGCTGCTTCCTCAGCTGGTTTTTTATAGGTAATTTGTCCGCCGTATTGCTCCACCAAAGCCGGTAAGAATTCCAAACTCGGTTCAGAAATTATCAAGAATACTGAGTGACTTCCTTCAGGAATATACTCTTGTACTGCGTGAAAATATTGGGAAATTGAAGATGCAAAGACAGAAATTAACTTCTTAATCATGCCATCAGCATTACCAATTGCCTGACCAAACTTTGCTGCTGTCATAAAGTCATCAAAGGTGACAATGACTTCTGCCCAAGGATAAGCTGGCCCTAAAGGAATTTCGACTTCAGTGATGATGCCATTAATTCCCCAAGCATGATTTACCTTTTGGACATCATCGCCGCGTAATGCGATCGCACGGGGTTCATCTTCTACAGTTACCACTCGCAATGCTAAGATATTACCGCGATCGGCTAGTAACCCATATTGGATCGAGCCAATACCGCCACTTCCCCCAGCAATAAATCCGCCAATTGTCGCTGTGCGGTACGTAGAGGGTGCCATACGAATTTCCCAGCCGATTTCTCGTGTTTTTTTATCCAAAGCTGCCAACTTCACCCCAGCTTCTACCCGCGCCACCCCCGGTTTCACCCAAAGAATCTCTTGCAACCGCGTCATATCTAAAATTACGCCACCGTGCAAAGGTACACATTGCCCATAGTTCCCAGTTCCCGCACCTCGCACAGTTACAGGTATACGATGTTTTGCACACGCAGCTGCAACTTTTAAAACCTCTGCTTCATTCGCGGGACACACTACGAGATCCCCAACTTTTCCCTCTAGTTTCGACACTAACACAGGGCTAAAAGTGTGATAATCCTGGGATAATTTTGCGACTTGAGTAGAGTCAGTAATAGTTTCTATACCTTTTAGAGAATTAATCAGAGCATCTAATTTTGTCGTCATATATATCCTTTTTTAACGCAGAGGAACGCAAAGGTTTACGCAAAGGAACGCAAAGAATTCACTCCTCTGCGAACCTTTGCGCTTCCCTCAGCGCCCCTTTGCGTTTTAAAATCTTCTCATCTTTCACAAAACTTTCATGCCACTTACTCAAAAAGTCAGACGCACTCAAGCAGACAAAAATCAATACTTAGTTTCCTGTGTCTGTGCGTCAATAATTACACTCCAGTCATCGTTTTTCACAGCAGCTTCAAGTTGACGTTGACGTTCGGCTTCACTCGCATCTATTGTTTCTAACTCTTTAGAAAGGGTTGTATCAGCCATTGCTTTCCGCAGTTTTAGCTTTTTCTCCTCGTAGGCTTGAAGTTGGGCTTCTGACATTACCGCCTTAGTAGCTTCACCTACCGTACTAGCCCACATTCTGCAATCAGTTGCATTACCAGGTGGCGTACTTTCAAGTTCTGCTATCCACGCATCTCGCAAATCTTCCATTTCTTGACGTTTGGGAAACTTGAATGCTTGCACGCGTACAAAAGCACACTTTTGCTCGCCATTTTGGCGAAGATGGCTGTTTAGGGAAAGCAACACATTCCGAGAATAGCCAATGTACTGCGTGTGACGTTCTGCATCTAATACTGCGTAAACTCCGGCAATTTTAGCGTTTTGAGCAGCTACACTCCAAGCCTCAAAGCCAATGATTTCAGTACCATTGTTTGCCAGTTCAGGAGTTATACTCACCTCAATGGCGGCGTGTTCGTTGTCAGAACTATACAAAAAATCATGCAGTCCACGGTGGTTTATGGGGACATTTTGATGTTCAATTGGCGGATTGTGCTGAGTTTCCATTGCAGTCGATCTCCAAGTTATTAATTAGTGATGTCTACGACAAACTTCTCTACGAGAGGCTACGCCAATACTTACGCAAGCAAATATATGCCCTTAAAATATTGAAGCTTAAATCTACTCACATCTTCAAATTCTTGTTTTGACAAAGCAAAAACAACTATTAAACTTCTTATGAATCAATTGATACCTAAAAATTGGATGTTCATCAAACAACGGCTTACCCCTTATTTATTTTTATTACCCGCCTTAGTTCTTTTAGGCTTAACAGTCTTTTGGCCTGCACTGCAAGCGTTTTACCTCAGCTTTACCAGTTATGAAGACATTGCCCAGCCGCCACAATGGATAGGTTTAGCCAACTTTCTCAAGCTTTGGAAGGATGCAGTTTTTTGGAAAACTTTGGAAAACACTTTTTTATATCTTGTAGGTGTAGTACCAATTTTAGTAATCGCTCCCTTAGTACTGGCAATTTTGGTAAATCAGAAACTGCGGGGAATGAATTGGTTTAGAGCAGCGTACTACACTCCAGTAGTAATTTCAATGGTGGTTGCGGGAATAGCTTGGAAATGGCTATATGCAGAAAACGGATTACTGAATCAGTTATTTAAAGCTTTAGGTCTTTTTCCAGAAGGTATTCCTTGGCTAACTAGCCCAGCAAAAATTCTTGGCATTGTACCAATTTCTCTTGCCAGCGTCATGGCTGTCACCGTATGGAAAGGATTAGGCTATTACATGGTGATTTATTTAGCGGGGTTGCAATCAATTCCCGCTGATGTGTACGAAGCCGCAGCCATTGATGGCTCTGATGGTATTAGCAAACATTGGGATATTACCATACCTTTAATGAAGCCATATTTAGCCTTAGTGGCAGTAATTTCGGCTATTTCTGCGACCAAAGTGTTTGAAGAAGTCTACATTATGACTCAAGGAGGCCCACTCAGTAGCTCAAAAACGATTGTTTATTATTTATATGAGCAAGCCTTCAATAACTTGGAAATTAGCTATGCTTGCACAATTGGTTTAGTACTATTTTTGATAATTTTAGGATTATCAATTTTGCGATTAGCTATTAATCAGCAAGGTGATGATATCACAATTTAATAAATTTAGAAAAATCATCTTCTCTCAGCCCCGATAATCTGAAAATATTCAAATATCGAGAGTGCATGAAAACAGACACGATTTTTTACACCTTATTCCAAACTCTTCCAGGTGTATTATTTGAACTTTTGGAACAATCGCAAGCTTTAGCATTACACTACCAATTTACCTCAGTAGAAATCAAAGAACTAGCACGTCGTATCGATGGCTTATTCTTACCCAAACCTGACTACCCAGAAGACACAATCTATTTTGTTGAGGTACAGTTTCAGCGCGATGATGATATTTACTGGCGAATAATCACAGAAGCTTTCCTCTATATCAATCAATATAAACCTCAACGTCGCTGGCAAGCAGTATTACTTTTTGCTCAACGTAATCTCGATCCAGGTATACCATTCATTTATCAAACATCATTAGCTCCACAGCAAATTCGTATAATTTATTTAGACGAATTAGATAATGTACTATCATCTTCGATTGGGCTAGGCATAATTAAGTTAGTAGTTGCAGCCGAAGATCGAGCCGTACAGCAAGCGAAAAACTTGATAAAACAAGTACAACAAACGGATGAAGCTAACCGTAGCAATCTTTTAGAATTAGTAGAGAGAATGCTTATCTACAAATTTGTAAACAAAAGTCAACAGGAGTTAGAAGCAATGTTTGGATTAACCGATTGGAGACAAACTAAATTTTACCAGGAAGTAAAAGAAGAAACAAAGCAGGAAGTAAAAGAAGAGGTTCGCAAAGAAACAAAACTCAATACTATACCCCGTCTACTTAAGTTGGGTTTAAGTATAGAGCAAATTGCTGAAGCATTAGAATTGGATGTTAAACAGGTACGACAAGCTATTGAGAAGCAAGGAGAAGAGGGAACAGGAAGTAATTCGTAATTGAAGAGATTTATTTAAAACCGCTTTTGATATTCCACTACAGCACGACTGTCATCGGTTAAGTTAGTGGAGGCACGCACGCGAAATTCATTGTTTATCCGGTAATTAATACCCCATTGGAAGGGATCGTTTGTTGTCAAAATTTTAATACTGGAAACGGATATTTTGGAAGAAATGTCAACCCCAGCCTCCGCTGCTAATTCTAAAGTTGAATTGCTTCTTCCAGCTTCGGGATTCTCAGAAATAACGGTAGGAAATATCCGCAGTTCGCTTAAACCAAAGGTACTCCCAATCTGGTTAAAAGCTGACTGAAAATTGTTAAATACAGCCGAACCTGCGATGTTAATCAGACCTAAAGTACTGTCTGCACGCCCTTGGGTGTCTACAAATCCACCTCCTAAAAGAGCAACAATTTCAGTTTGACTACGTGACGGACTACTTGTTAATTCTAGATTTTCATTTAGTTTGCTAGCTAAACCGTTGATAGTAGCTTCAACTCGAACACTCTCTAACGCTGATAAACCTGTAGAATTTACTCGGCTGAAGTCATTACTTTGAGTTACATCTAGTACTTTGGCAAATAGCCGAATATCTAAGTTGGGGTCGCGGGGTTGAGAAGGACTAAAAGTTGCGGTGTGTTTATAGCCACGAGCAAGGTTAAATTGGGTAGTAAATAAATTTACCCCTCCTTTTTCTAACTGGATGGTACCATCGGGTATCGGCTGATTAATTAAGCCGTTAACTATGAGATTACCGCTGGCACGGAAGTTGAGAATAGGGTCACGGGTAATTTGGACGTTTTTACCTAGTTCCAAATCTAAATTATTAAATCTGGCGTTAGTATTTCCCGTGCTATTTCCAATTTCAGATTTGCTCTGCTTATTATCTTTTGTAGGTGATACGCCAATACTACCATTTTCAGATGTCGTAGCGTTGGTAGATTCTGCCAGCAATACTTTACCATCAAATAAATCTACTCTACCGCCAATTATGGGGTTAAGGGCAGAACCAGTAATCTGCAAATTGCCACTAGCGCCTCCTTGGTAAAGTCCCTTGAGATTCAACGCTAACTGATCGAGATTAACAGTCAGGGGATTTTTGATAGTTACGTTCTCATTGTTGAAAATGGGAATTTCACCAGCGGCTTTTACCGTCCCACGGCTAAATCTACCTTGAAGATTTTCTACTAAGATGCTGTCAAAATTAAACAGAACTCTACCTGTGACACCTCTCAGCTTACGTGGCAAAGCCTGGGCTGAAAAAGTAGCATCATTGACAGTAGCAATTCCCTGTACTTGGGGTTTTTGCAATGTTCCCCGCACTTTCAAGTCTACTTCTCCTTCACCTTTCTCAAATAACACTTGATTATTCAATGCGTTTAACAGCCCCAATCCCTCGTTTTCTAACTTCATATCCAAACTGATTTGATCGCTGTCTGGTGCGACGGAAGCAAAAGGCAATTTATAAGGAATGCTGCCAGTAATATCAACAGGTTTTGGGCCAGCAATTGCTACAGTACTACCAAAGTTTAAGCGTCCGTTGGCATAGCTGAAACTTGCTCTTGCTGATTCTATTTTGCTCTGATTTAATATTCCTTCGGTGATTTGCAATTCCCCTCTAGCTTGGGGATTAGCAATGCTACCTGCTAAAGCTGCTGTACCATTAAGATTACCTGTGATTCCAACTGGTAGTTTGACAACATTATTCAATAGTTGTACCGGAAAATTATTCACCCGCAACTGACCAGATTGTTCATCACCACCAACGTTACCCGTAAAGGCAATCAGTCTGTTTTTAGACTGGATTCGTAATGGTCGCAAACTCAAAACACCATTTTCAAAGTTACCTTCGGCAATCACTCGATCGGCAGTATAAAAACGATTTCGTTCTTCCTTTTTACCCCAGGCAAAGTCTTGTCCATTCAAATTAAAATCTACTGATAATCCATTAGCTGTAGCTGTATTTACAGCCACTTCCCCATTGAAAGTTCCTTTTAAGTCTGCCAAATCCGGTATTGGAGTGGAATTAAGTCGCTGTTCTTCCTGTTCTGCCAGCAAAGCTTCAATTTCAGAAAACCGTTGGATTTGGGTTAATAAGGGTTCATTTGGCGTTCCTTGGGGGTTGGTAGTCAGATCCGCTGCGGTGCCGTAAATTTCTGCCGAACCACCTGGCAAATTTTGTAAATCAAATACCTTGGCTACAGCTAGAACATCTTGGATCTCACCCTGCTTGACGTTCAATTTCCCTTGTAATTTAGGCCCTTTAGGGCTTTGAGCCACAGTCCCAACAAGGGCGTAGCTACTTTTTCCTTTGACAAATTCGCTACTAGTGAGTGTAGCTTTACCGTCACTGTAGCGGAATTGAGCAGCTATTCGATCGCCTTTAACCCGGCCAATTTGCGGATTAGCGATCGCTAAATTCCCCGTTGTTGCCAATGTCTGCTGATTAAACAGCAAATCCCCAGTTAACAACCCAGCTATCTTACCAGCACCCAATCGAGTAATCGGTGGCGGCGTCAAATTCAATATTTGTAAGGGGAAATTGGCAAGTTTCAGCGCCCAATCATTTCCTTGAACATTACCTGTGGCTGATGCTTGCTGCCACTTAACTAAGAAAGATTTCGGGCGATTATTGGCATCTAAATTGAAGTTCAAGCGATCGCTATTACCTGCCAAGTTTAAACTCAACCCACGTCCCTGCGCTGAATCGATGTTTCCAGTTAACAACGGCTCAAAAGCAATATCTTGAACAACCAAGTCTCGTAAGTTGATTTGCCCTACTACATTTGGTAAGGGCAGTTTACCTGTGATTTGACCATTAAAATCTACTCTCCCCCCCACAGCAACTTGATTGGGAAGATTGATTGGTAACTGTTTTAAGTTGTAATTCTGCGCTTGGACATTGAGATTTAGGGCAGTAATTTCCGGTATCCCTGCTGATTTTGCATTGGCTAATATATTACCAGTAACACTTAAACCGGGAGCAGTGGCTCGCTCAATAGTTAGCCTTTCACCACTCCAAGCGATCGCAGCCGTCAGAGGTCGCTCTAAACCAGGGATACCTTGAGATAATTGCACCTGTCCAGCTGCACGCACATCAGCTAATTTGGACGATCCAAGCGTACCAGCTAATTGCAATTGACCGCCAAACTGACCTCGTAATTGCTGATTGAGCCGATTTAATTCCACACCGGCAGCATCGACGACAGCTTGATAGCGACCATTAGCTACTTGGATATTAGAGGCTGCGATCGTTCCACCTGCAACATCCAGCCGTCCCTGACCGTTAGCTTGGATAGTTTGTGGTTGGAAAGAATCAACAGAACCCGCCACGTTTGCTTGACCAGTTAACGTCCCTCGAAACTGTGGTGGTACTGCTGCTAACTGCTGTAACGGTACATTAGTTGCCTCAACTTGCGCCTGGTATACACCATTACCCACTTGGATATTAGAGGCTGTAATAGTTCCATCTGCAACATTTATCCGCCCCTGACCGTTGGCTTGGATCGTTTGCGGTTGGAAGGATTCAACAGAACCCGCCACGTTTACTTGACCAGTTAACTTCCCTCCAAACTGCGGTGGTACTGCTGCCAACTGCCGCACAGGTACATTGGTTGCCTGAACTTGCGCCTGGTATACACCATTACCCACTTGGATATTAGAGGCTGTAATAGTTCCATCTGCAACATTTATCCGCGCCTGACCGTTGGCTTGGATCGTTTGCGGTTTAAAAGAATCAACAGAACCCGCTACATCGAACTTACCAGTTAACGCCCCTTGGAACTGCTTGGGTACTTTTGCCAACTTTTGCACAGGCACATTCTTAGCCTGAACTTGTGCCTGATATAAACCATTCGCTACTTGAATATTAGAGGCTGTAACCGTACCGCCACCAATAGCAAGGCGACCCTCACCACTGCCACGGAAGGTTTTCAGGCTGAAATCATCTCTGCTACCTGCGATTTGGAACGTTCCCACCAAAGGATTATCTAAAGCTGGGGGAGACTGTTTCAATATTTGTCCCAACCGCACGCCATTAGCTACCAGTTGAGCCGAGAAACTTTGGTTTTGCAGTTGGATATTAGAAACTGCAACTGTGCCGCCACCAATTTGAACTCCTGCACCATCACTGCGAATTGTGGCAATTTCAAATGGTGCTGTGCTGCCTGAGAGGATGAGACGACCATTGAATTGTGCCCCAGCCAAAGAGACATTTTGCAGTTGACTTTTGTCTACAAAGGGTTCTAATTTTACCCCAGAGGCAACAGCCAGAGCTTGCCAACGCTCATTGGCATAACTACCAGTTGCCCGAACTGTACCACCACTTATATTCAGAGCCACATTACGGAAAGAGACGGTGCGATTTGGAGCGATCGCAACTTCACCAGTTCCGGGGTAAGTTCCATTAGGAGCTTGGAACTGTACCACGGTTTGGACATTGGTAGGAGCGCCAGTTAGTTGAGCTGTAGCAGAGACATTGCCGATTTGAAAGGTAGGTGTTGTTTCGTAGACATTTGCGATCGCATCCCCTGGAACATTCTTGGCAGCGAAATTTAAATCCAGTCGCGGATTTTTACCAAGTCTAATTGTACCAGCGCCCGTGATTTCACCACCAACTTTGGCTTTACCTTGAATATCTTTTAAGGTAATTAAAGAGGAACTAGTAGCAAGCTCAAACTTACTACTGATGCTATTAAAATCAACTTTGTCAATTCTGGCAGTTCGGATTGTGGCAACTGAGCCGGAGAGTATTGGCTCTTTTGTCGATCCGGTAATTTGCAAAGAAGCTTGTACTTGTCCAGCGATCGCTACAGGTAATTTTACCTTGAGAGTCTCTTGGGCATTCGCCAAACTCACCGCATTTACACGCGCTGCCAACTTCAAGCCTGCTTTCGTGTCGACGATTCCCGTAGCCACTAAAGGAATTTTGCCGTAGTTGCTAGTCACATTATTTAACTGCAACTCTGTTCCTTGGAAGTGGAGGTTTCCTTGACTATTGCTCAACAGTTGCGGGACTTTGGGTATTTGCAGCGTTACCCCTTGCACAGTAGCGTTGCCAAACAATAGAGTTTGCTGTCCTGGTGTCAACCGAACTAACAAATCGCCATTGGCTCGACCCGCCTGTAAGTTAATTGGTAACTTAATCAACCGAGTAATATTCTCAGCCAAAAAATCTTGTGCTTGCACCTGGAAAGTCCCTGCTAGCACCTTAGAACGTGTCTCTCCCTGAATGGAAATATTACCACCACTGTCTGCTTGACCCCCGACTTCAAACCGGATCAACTGATTATTTGCTAAAAGTTGAGCAGAACCATTGAGTTGAGAAAATAGCACCGGCAATTGCTGAGTGTTGTTAGCGGTAGCAGGGCGTTTATCCAGTACTGAATTAGAATTTGGGTATTCTCCCTTGCCCCCCTGCCCCCCTGCTCGCTGGTCACTGAGCGTAGCCGAAGTGCTGCCCCCCTGCCCCCCTGCTCCCCGGTCACTGAGCGTAGCCGAAGTGCTGCCCCCCTGCTCCTCTACCCCCTCATCTCCCTCTACTCTCTCATCCGGCATCAAGGCCAGCTTGGCATTACGAAACCGCAGGTAGTCCAAATCGGTTTTAATTGCACTGCTTCCACCTGACGACGTAATGGTAGTGGAAACCCAACGCCCTTGGTCATCCTGGTCAATGTAAATATCTGGGTTGACTAAAGTTACATCTAGCTTTAGATGGCGATTAAAAATTAGTTGTAACAGATCGAAACCCACCTCTACAGATTCGACTGTGGCCCGATCTGCATCTGTGGGTGTGGCTGGGATAGCTGAAGCCCCAAACTGTACTCCTGTCAACGAAAATTGTGTGACTCTTCCCAGTTTTACCGGACGGTTGAGTGTAGTAGTCAAACTTTGTTGTGCCAACGGCGTTAACTCTGTTTGGACAAAAGTCCACAACCGCCAAATACCAACGAGAACTCCTAACAGCAAAAGTCCACTCAAGGCAATGCTACCCCGACTCAACACCAGCAACCACAAACGTTTGCGGATAGGGGAGGGGGAATGAATATCTTGATTGGTAGATTTAGTCATTTGCTTTCACTGTATTAATTGCCGGATCTCGCTGGCACACACAAGCATTAACTGGCACATTGGTTCAGTATGCCATTTCCAGGATACGCCAACTAAACCCAAGACCCCATTGGTTGAGTTACGGTATTTTCTCGATCCAATACTTATGCTTAATAATATTGGCGTTTTCAGGAAAATCTGAATAGAGTGAAAATTATTCCTGTGACTTTCCTTGAGGCACAATCTCGAACTTTAATATGAATAAACCTTAAAAAGGACAGATGATTACACCAAGGCGTCAAATGATACTCATAAGGTATTCTAGTATTTAAGCAGTTATTCAAAAACTGAAATAATAGAAATTACTATATAATTACTAGATGTACTCAAAACGTCCAAATACTAAGGGTTCTAGCCGATTAGCCGATGTAAACGTAGGAACTGACAAAGGTTCTCTCCGGCTTCAGTTCAGTACTAGGGTGAGTCAGGAGTTCTACGGCAAACGTCAAGCATATAAAGGATTAGGTAGAAGTGATACCCCAGAGAACAAGCAATGGGCTGATGGTATAGCTAGGCGGATACAAGCTGATATCGACCATCCAGACGGAGGATTATTCGATCCTACCCTAGCTAAGTATTTGGATATCAAGCCGATGTTAGCCACTGTTACTCAGTTACCGACTGCGAGAGCATTGCCTACATTGGGAGAGTTGTGGAGTAAATATATCGCTTGGAAACTGCAAACACAACAAATTGCTGAGTCAACACATAGGACACTATACCAAACTACTTACACTACATTGCTAACACCTTTTTTGGAACAAGAGTTTGGAGAAGAAACAGCAAGTTTAATTATTAATACATTGAATGCAAAAAAAACTGGTAAGCACTTAATAAAAACTTTGTACGGTGCTTTGTCTTCTCTTTCCTTATGGGCAATTAACAATAATTTAGGAATAAACCGAGATTATTTTAACGAGATTAAAGAATCTTATCGACTGCCTAAAAAATCACAACAGTTACAAGAGGAAGAAGATTATAAAGCTTATACACTGGAAGAGAGAGATATAATTATCAATGCATTTTATGAATCAAATAAAAAACACGAAATAGAAGTTGCGAATTTAATTGAATTTTTATTTCTTACTGGATGTAGACACGGAGAAGCATTCGCACTTAGATGGAAAGATATTAAATTTGATTCAGGATGGATAATTTTTGGTGAAAGTTATTCTTATTCATTGAAGAAAACTAAAACCACTAAAACAGAAGTAATTAGATGGTTTAAAATGAAAGGTATGAATAGATTAATTAATCTATTAAAAACTTTGAAAGAAAAAACAGAAAATGATGATGAATTAGTTTTTAGTAACAAAGGCAAATACTATGACTCACCTAAGATTAGAGTAGCTTGGAACCATAATAACCGTGTGAATGAGGACGGAAAGGCTTATAGTTATCCTGGGGTTGTTAGTAGACTCGCTACTCAAGGATTAATACACGGTTATCTTAAACCCTACTCTACTAGACATACTTTTATTAGTATTCAAGCTAATAACGGTGCTGACTTGGGTTTATTAGCTGACAGTTGCGGCAACAGTGTAGACACTCTTATTAAGCATTATCTACAACCGGATAAGGAAAGAGTACTGAAAGACATCTAAGTAAATAGAGAAGTGTAGTTGAAATTACTCCAAGTAGAGACTCCAAGTAAATTAAAAACCTCTAGGAATAAGCCTTATAGCTTTAACGTAAGGTAACGACGAAATCGGAATTAAAACGTACCAATCAAGCAACTTTCTGGCTTAGGCGTTTAACTAAAAAAAGCCAGAAAATCGCTGGCTTTTACCTCAAAAAACTACTCTGGATCTAAAAAAGATTATTTTGATTTATCGGTGATGGATATACAGAGGTTTTTAAAAGTCCTGTTTGAACAAGTTCATAAATTCCTTCATTTTATGCTATGTTATACTAGTTAACTTAATTTTGCATAAAAGGGTATGAAATATTTTAATTTTTGGTTGTTTTAATAAATTAGCAAATATTAAATCTGCTAATTGCATTTAGTTAAATAAATTAGCCATTTTTCAGAGTTAACCTAAATGAGGTAATGAGATGCAAACCTTTCAACTAATTGAAAGTTTTGAGTTTTTACAAAATTTGCTAGAAAAAGATGAGAATAAATTAGCATTTGAATTGCTGCTTTTTTTGGCAAATCCACGCGAAAATGACACTGCTGACGCTTTAGAATATCTTGGAGATATTCTTCAAAGAATAAACGCTATATCTTACGTCAGCATTGAAGCCTATCTATCAACTTTAATAAGTGAAATAAAATCACGTGTAAAACCTAAAGTTTTTTTTCTAAACCTTGAAAGACTACAAGAAGATTACATCTCATTTCTAAAAAAAACAAACCAAAATAGTGAAATAGAAAGTTATATTCGTTCTCAGTTTTCCCTATTGGAAGAGGCATATGAAGGGTTTCTTAATGGGTCTGATTATAGATCAACTATCCATTTAATTATTTGTGCAAAAACTTTTTTAAATACTTTATCTACTTTTACTCAAGTTAATAGTTTTATCATTAATAGTCTTCAACAAAATTATGATTTTGAACTTGATGAAACTTTAAGGTCTTTTTCTCTTTTTATAGATTCTGATTATACATTTAAAGAATTTATACAAAAACTAGAAGCGATTCAAGCGCTGTATTCAGAATTATGCTTTATTTCTGATATTCCTGAGGTTGATTTTCCTCTAAGAATAATTAAGATAGAATCTGGTAGTTTATGGCTTAAAATCTTTGGAGAAACTAAAGTTATAGAAACAATTATATCTTTAATAAAAGACGCTAAGGAATATGGCTATAGAAACTTAACTAAAGAGGGTAAGATTGAAGCAGAGCAGCAAAATTTTAAAGCTCTAGAATCAGCTTTAGAACTTAGAAAAAAGTTACAGGAAGCTAACATTGATGTTGAAGAATTTGATGAAAAAATAAAAAAAAGTTCTATTGTAATCATGAACAATCTTAATACTCTTTTGTCTGGTGAAAATAAAATAGAACTAAATGGTGAATTAATAGAATCAGATGACACAACTCAGAAACTTTTAAAAGGTAGTAATAAATATTTGCTTGAAGGTTCCAAAGATGCTACAGAGGATAATGAGTAGCTTAATTGAAAATAATCAGGTGTCCAAACGTCGTAGGCTGTGGATCACAGGGTCTACAATTAACAGTGAAAATCAATCAGCACAGATGGGCTAAGGTTCTCACGCAGTCATAGGTACAGCTATAAATTTAAGGCTAGAGTCAATTTCCTAACCCTAGCCTTAAATTTATTATTTATATGTATTGCTTTTCAACTATCTGTAGTTTAGACAGAATCTTAGAAATAAAGCTCTAATTACTGTTGCCTTCCTTTCTTTTCGTCCAGTGCTTTTTGAATGGCTTTTCTACAAAATTCAGGAGGATTGTCTTGCGCTTTGACCTCCTCTTCCATTGACTTAGTGACACGAATAGTAAGTTTCCCATCTAGAGGTTCTTCTCTGTCAGATTTAATTGGTTCAAAATTTTGAGGATTACCTTTAGGGTTAGGCATTGTTGAGAAATATAAATAACACTTGATTCGATGTCTACCGAAGAATAGAGTGTTTAATCGGTGGCAATACCAGTCTCGCAAACAGTTCACCACCGATACCACTTTTAGAAAATGGCTACTCTATGTTTACACGAACGGAACTCGAAATCAAAACTATCCAAGAGTTACGCGACTTGTGCCGTCGATACGGTCTTAAGCCTACTGGGAACGCTGGATATAAGACTAGCTACGTTACTTCACTTATAGCCTTCCCTGCGATCGCACTTAACCAGATGCAAGAAGGTAGAGGATTAAGACGGTTAAGTTTTGAAGCTTTCCAAAATATCGGCGCTGCACTCGATCAAATGAATTCTCCAACTGATGAACAAGCAGCGCTTATCAAAATCACGATGGAAAGACGTTCACTTCATCCGCCTCAATCATGGGAACAGCAAAAGCTTCTCAATCTCTACATAGCTAAACAAAAGCTAGAAGAGGTGATGTACTTATTGGGGGAATAGTTAACTCAAAAGCTTAGTTAATAGCAAGGACTCTAGATAGAGTCCTTTTTTTGTGCATATTTTGGAAATACTTAGAATACTACTTGGAGTTTTCAGGAGATAACAGACATATAGATATAAAAATAATATTTTTGTACTAGTTTCCTACTCATTCTCAATAGCAAGCGATAATGACTCTCACGATACTTTGATTAATGCCAGAAATGCCCTATAACCGGGTAGTGGTAAGGGAATGATGAAACCTATCAGCAAGCGAGAATAGAGGGCATAGCGTCAAAAATAGCTGTAATCCTTGTGTGGTAATGTGTGAGATAGACTCAGAGTACTAGTTAGAGAAATAAAGGAATAATAGGTATATGAATATTATTAAGAGAAAATTACTAGAGTAAAAATCATGTAAATAGTAGTTCAAATGTACTAAAAAGGTTAAATACTAGAAAATTAATAGAAGATAGTAAAATACAACCTGAAAGTATTGGTTTAACGTTATGATTACGCCTATGCGTGTTTTTGTGTTAATTTTTAATGCTCGAACGGAAAATGAGGGGATTCACACGATTCGGGAAGGCGATCGCAATAAAATTCTGATGTTCGAGTCAGAAGATGATGCCACGCGCTTTGCCCTGATGTTAGAAGCTCAGGATTTCCCCGCACCCACACCGGAGCCGATGGATGCTGAAGAAATCAAGGAATTTTGCGAAAGTGCTGGATATGAATGGGAAATCATCCCAGAAAACAGCAATTTAGTTGTAACTCCCCCAGAACTTAACGTCGAAAAAACTGACTGGCAAGAAGATGCCCAGAAGGAGGATACTGTTGAAGACACTTTCCCTCTCAATCAACAGCCGCTAGAAGAACCAGAATTGTCTGATTCTGAATTAGAGAAGATGCGTCGCAAATTGGAAGGGTTGTTGTAAGTAGTCATTAGTCATTAGTCATTAGTCATTAGTCATTGGTGATTAGCCATTGGTCGCTAACTGACTAATGACAACGGACATAGATAGATGCCCAAAGAAAGGGCGGCGTAGGCTAGAACAAAAGACAAATGACAAATGACAAAGGACAAATGACAAATGACAAATTTGCAAGAACGCGGGCATCTTTTAACTGAGCTGGTCAATCCTAATAGTCTGAACTTAGACCAGCTTAGTTCCCTAGAATTGGTGGAGTTGTTTAATGACGAAGACCAAAAGGCTGTCGCAGCAGTTGCAGCAGCGAGAATTCAGTTAGCAGAGGCAATTGAGCGCACCGCAGAGCGTTTGCGTCACGGAGGACGCCTATTTTATATTGGTGCAGGTACAAGTGGTAGGTTAGGGGTTTTAGATGCTGCTGAGTGTCCACCTACTTTTTGTACACCCCCAGAGTTGGTACAGGGGATTATTGCTGGTGGTGCTGGCGCACTAGTACGCAGTTCTGAAGATTTAGAAGACAGTATTGAAGATGGTGAAGCGGCGATCGCAGGGCGGCACGTTACCCAATTAGATGTCGTAGTTGGCATTACTGCTGGTGGGACAACGCCTTATGTCCACGGTGCGCTTCATGCTGCTCGTCAGCGAGGAGCTATAACTATTTTTATCGCCTGTGTTCCTGCTGAACAAGTTAGCTTTGATGCCGATATTGACATTCGTCTATTGACAGGCCCAGAAATAATCGCCGGCTCAACTCGCCTGAAAGCTGGTACAGCCACTAAACTAGCTTTAAATATTCTTTCTAGCGGTGTGATGGTTAAGCTAGGCAAAGTTTATGGCAATCGCATGGTGGATGTAGCAGTAACAAATCAAAAATTACGCGATCGCGCTTTGCGAATTTTGCAAGACCTCACAGGTTTAAGTCGGGAAGCTGCTGGTTTTTTACTAGAACGTAGTGGTAAATGGGTTAAGCTGGCGTTATTGATGCACTGGACTGGTTTGGAAAAAGACGAGGGCGATCGCCTTCTTTCAGAACACCAAAGTAATCTCCGGGCAGCTATTATCAGCTATCAAAACCACAAGCAACCTTGAATAAATTGTCTAAATAAATACTTTATAATCTGGCTGCTACTTGTTTTAGTAGCACGCCTTTTTTTAAGAATAATATTCCCTAGAAAAACTGAAATTAATTAGCATAATTAAGAATAGTAAATTTAAATAAATATTTAAACCTATGTTGTCAATGTGAATAACAAAAGTAAAACTCTTTAGAGACTGCTAGTATTTTTTAAACTAAAATTCAGAATTTATACGGATATGATTCAGTATGAAAATTCTTAAAATGATATATAAATACATCATAATCTCGACTATGGCAACCTACTTTAGTCATAAATATTAGCAGAAAAGTAAACTCTGCCAATAAAGACTCTATGCTAGATAAATTATTTACTAGCAATAGTTTTGTCATGTTAACATCTGTCTTGCTTTTAATAATCTTGATTTAGACTGCTATATACCAAATGCATTTGCACTTATTCACAGCTATATAGCTAGAAGACTGTGACGGAAGTGTTGCCTACCTTTGACAAGTGACTTAAGAAACTTGTCTGGTTAATTGACATGGTAGGTAGATTTACGCTGTGCTCTACTAGTATTGGTTTTTAATAGCTAGCTTTTTAATAAAAGGAACAAACTATGCCCCATCAAGAACTTATTTCAAATAACCTAGTAAATGAATTTAAAACTTGTACTCAGTTGCAATACAATGGCAAATTAAATATTAAGAGTTCCAAGGGCAGCCAATGGACTTTTTACTATCGACTGGGACGGATAGTTTGGGCAACAGGAGGAACTCATCCCTTCCGACGTTGGCGTAGACATATAGCCCAGAATTGTCCCCAGATTGATGTTGATAAGTTGCAGTTACCGATGCAAGACCTATCAATTGATTACTGGGACTATAAACTGATAGAAGTATTTTATAAAAAACAGAAAATTCAGAGAGAACAGATTCAATCTATTGCGGAAAATACAATAGCAGAACTATTGTTTGACCTAGCTTTGCAAGGAAACTTTGCTTCTCTAAGTTGCAATCGCAACCAAGAAGTTATCTTAGAAACCCCAATGAGCTTCACGAGTTCAGAAATGTCTGTAAAGCACATGCAAGACTCATGGAAAATTTGGTCAGAAGCAGGTTTAGCAAATTTTTCTCCTGACTTAGCACCAATTCTACGACGACCAGAACAACTTGAGCAGATGGTAAGTCCATCTGTCTACAAAAACTTTGTAAATTTAATCAATGGCAAATTCACTCTACGAGATTTAGCCATGAAAATGAAGCAAAGTGTATTGCCACTGACCCGTTCATTGCTTCCTTATATCCTTAAAGGAATCATCGAATTGATAGAAGTACCTGATTTGCCTTTAAGAATTACTGAAGTTAATAATAACTTTACTACCACCCAAGCAAAAAAGCGAATTGCTCCACTAGTAGCTTGCGTCGATGATAGCCCTCAAGTATGCAAAATGGTAGAGGATATTGTCACTTCCAATGGATTGAGATTTATCAAAATTCAAGATGCTGTACAAGCTCTACCAACCCTGATTCAGGATAAACCAGACCTGATTTTCTTGGATTTGATTATGCCAGTTGCTAGTGGTTACGAAATTTGTACTCAGCTACGACGAATATCTACCTTTTCTAACACACCAATAATTATATTAACAGGCAGTGATGGCCTTTTAGATAGAGTTCGTGCCAAAGTAGTTGGTTCTACAGATTTTCTCACTAAACCTGTAGTGGCTGATAAGGTAATGAGTATAATACGTAAATATTTACCTACACAAAGCGTATCCAGCGATAAGAGAAAGTCTAGTTTAGAGGTTTGTAATTAGAGAGACTTAGAAGTAATTTTTGGTTTTGAATTATTCCTCAAAATTTAGAGACTTTTATACCTCAGTAAGAATTAAATTATTGAGGTTAAAAAACTTTAGATGAAGTCTATTGTTCAAATTATTTATTTGTCGACTAGGTTGGAATTTTAGATATAAAATCACCTTTAATTTTTTCGTTATCAATCATGTTTCAAGTTTGAAAATTCAATCCAAGCTTGAAAGTTTAAATTAGTTTGTCAAACTATTTTATATTAAAAATTTTATCTAAAATAATATTTATTACGTACTTTTTCTGAGGTTGATAAATAAAGATTGAATCAAAATTAAACAAATACAATTTTTTGTATTTATAGCAGTCCTATTTGATTTGTGAAATATTGGTTAGGGCAAAGGGGTTAGGGCTAGTCTCTAGTCCCTTCCATGTCTTTTTGAGGAATCATTGAGGATTTGTATATTTTGTTTACACTTTGAGAAAAAGTTAACGAGTAATTGCCATGAATACTGTTTTAGTTGTTGAAGATGGCTTAACAGATATGGAAATAATCAGCCGTTACTTGCAACAGGCAGGTTATTCTGTGATTAGCGCCACTAGTAGTGAAGAGGCTCAAGACAAAATAGATAAAAATAAGCCAGATTTAATATTTCTCGATGTAATTTTACCAGGGAAAAGTGGCTTTGAAATTTGCCGAGAACTGAAAAATAATCCTGATACTAGCAAGATACCTGTGGTTTTTTGCTCTACAAAGAATAGTGATGTAGATAAAATTTGGGGTAATATGTTGGGCGCTGATGGTTATCTATCAAAACCGATCGATCGCGACGAACTAGTGGTAATTTTAAAGCGATTACTTAATTAGTAAAAATCTCATAAGTCAACAAATCATAGAAGTTACTATTTTTTAGATAGAATATCTCCAAAAATCAACAATAAATGCAAATAGTGGCTAGAGATAAATCATCAAGGACAAAGGATCGATAGCTTTGGAAACCCAGCAAAAGTTTTTAAGTTTTAATTTGGGAGTAAGTGATACAGCCGTCATTTCTCTACAACACATCACAGAAGTTTTACAAGTATCATTACCAGAAGTATGTGGTGTTCCTCAGATGCCAAGCAGCATTTTAGGTATTTATAACTGGCGTGGTGAGATGCTTTGGTTAGTTGATTTAGAGGCAATGTTAGGTTATCCTCCTATTTCGCAAGGGCCAAATTTACTTTCAAAAATGATGGCAATTGTTCTGGAAAATAAGGGTAAGTATTTGGGACTTTTGGTACGACAGCTAATAGATATTGAATGGCTAGATACTAAAGAAATGAAACCTGTAACTGCTGAATTATTTTATCCTAAACTATCACCTTTTTTACAGGGATACTTTATTAATGATTCAGAGAATATAATTTTTAATTTGGATGCAAAAACTATTCTTCAAGCTCCAGCATGGGGGATTCATAATTGAATATTTAGTAAGATGTAATTTTTGAAAACTCCTAATTCTTAATCAGCAAATACCAAATAAATATTGCTTGCCACATATCCATTTATTACCCATCACAATTTTGAGGTTTAATCAAATGACATTTTTGTATAACAACAGCCATGATAACGAGCATTTAATTTCTGAATTAGAAAATCAGAATGGTAGCGCTAATATAGCAAATATTGCTAGTAGTGAAATGTCTTTGTTAAGTGCGATCGCTCAAGAATTTAAAACTTGGCGGCGACAGATGAAAGATATCGCAACTCACATGCGCCAAGCCCCAAACATTGATACATTACTTAAAATTACTGTAGCACAAATTAGAGAAAAGATTGGCTGCGATCGCGCCTTAATTTATCAGTTTACTTCGCGAGAATCAGGTAATGTTTTAGCAGAATCAAGAACATTAGGCTGGACTCCAACTTTAGGCGAAAATATTCCCGGAATTATTTTTGGTCTATATACCAATCAAGACTATGTAGAAGCTGTAGTTATTGACGATATCAATCAGATTCAACTTACCCCTTATCAAAAGCAACTGCTAGATAAATTTCAAATTAAAGCTAGTTTGAGTTTACCGATTGTAGTAGAAGGTAAAGTGTGGGGCTTACTAGCAGTCAATAATTGCTACTCAAAGCGGCAGTGGCAAGAAGTAGAAATTAGCCTACTATCTCAACTGACAACAGAACTGATTTACAAATTACAAAGCTTTGAATTCCAAAAAGAACAGCAACAGCGGCTACTAGCAAAAAAATCGGTAGCTAAAGTCATCGACAAAATTCTGCGGGTATCAAATGTTGATAAGCTTTTTCAAACAACTACTCAAGAAGTACGCCAATTACTAAAATGCGATCGCGTCGGTGTCTATCGCTTCAAACCTGACTGGAGTGGTGAGTTTGTTGCTGAGTCAGTGGGTAACGGCTGGATAAAAATGGTCGGCCCTGATTTTTACATGGTCTGGGAAGATACCCACTTACAAGACACTCAAGGAGGACGTTATGCCAAGGGTGAAAGCTTTGTAGTTAATGACATTTATCAAATGGGCCATTCTCAATGTCACATTGATATTTTAGAGCAGTATGAAATGAAAGCTTACATCATTGCACCCATATTTGCTGGAGAAAAATTATGGGGTTTGTTGGCAGCTTATCAAAATTCTGGGCCTCGTGATTGGCAACCTTGGGAAGAAACCTTTGTAACTCAAATTGGGTTGCAATTTGGTGTAGCTATCTCACAAGCGGAATATCTCGAACAAGTGCAGAAAAAATCTAACCAACTAGCTCAAATAGTTGAACAAGAGAAAGTTTTCACTAAGATAGTCAACCGCATCAGACAATCTTTAGACGTAGAAAGCGTCTTCAAAACAACCACTCAAGAAGTGCGCCAATCACTACAATGCGATCGCGTTGCTGTCTATCGTTTTAACCCTGACTGGGGTGGTGAATTTGTGGCTGAGTCTGTGAGTACTGGTTGGACAAAACTGGTAGGCCCTGATATTAAAACCGTTTTGGATGATACCTACTTGCAAGAAACCAAGGGAGGTCGGTATGTCAGAGGTGAAAACTTTGTCGTTAATAATATCTATGAAGTAGGGCTAGCTCCCTGCCATATTGAGATTTTAGAGCAGTTTGAAGCCAAAGCTTATATCATTGTTCCGATATTCTTCGGGGATAAATTGTGGGGATTGCTGGCAGCTTATCAAAATTCTAGCTCCCGTGAATGGCAAAGCTGGGAAGTGAACTTTTTGGTTCAAACTAGCTTGCAATTTAGCCTAGCTAAATCACAGATAGACTATTTGGAATTAGTGCGAGTTAAATCTGAGAAACTAGCTCAAATAGCAGAACAAGAGAAAGCTGTTACCAAGATCAGTAACCGCATCCGGCAATCTTTAGATGTAGAAGAAATCTTCAAAACAACTACTCAAGAAGTCAGACAATTACTGCGATGCGATCGCGTCGCCGTGTATCGCTTCAATCCTAACTGGAGTGGTGAATTTGTCGCCGAGTCAGCAGGTCATCTTTGGGTAAAACTGGTAGGCCCCGATATCAAAACCGTCTGGGAAGATACCCACTTACAAGAAACTCAAGGAGGTCGATATGCCCAAGGGGAAAACTTTGTTGTAAATGATATCTATCAGGTAGGTCATTCTCCTTGCCACATTGAAGTTTTAGAGCAATTTGAAGCCAAAGCTTATGTAATTGTTCCTGTATTTGCTGGCGAACAATTGTGGGGATTGCTGGCAGCTTATCAGAATTCGGGAACTCGTGATTGGGAAGAATCAGAAGTTACTTTGTTAGCACGTATTGGCAGCCAGTTAGGATTGGCATTACAACATACCGAATATTTGCAACAAGTACAAGCGCAGTCAGCAAAATTAGCAGAAGCAGCAACACGAGAAAAGGCAGCCAAGGAGTTACTACAACAACGATCTATTCAACTCTTAAAAGCCCTTAGACCCGCTCTCAACGGCGACTTAACAGTACGCGCACCGATTACAGAAGACGAACTAGGCACGATCGCTGATGCTTACAATAATACTCTGCAAGCACTGCGGCAAATTGTTGTTCAAGTACAAGGGGCTGCTCAACAAGTTGCCCAAACTTCTAGCAATAGCGAGTCTTCATTAGCGGGACTAACCAATCTAGCACAACAACAGTCTGAGGACATTACCGCAGCTTTAGGTGACATTCAACAAATGGTGGACTCTACTCAAGCTGTAGTAGCGAATGCTGAGTTAGTACAACTAGCAGTGCAAAAAGCCAATCAAACTGTAGAGTCTGGCGATACTGCCATGAACCTGACTGTCAAAGCAATCCAAGGAATTCGTGAAACCGTTGCTCAAACCAGCAAAAAGATTAAACGCCTCAGCGAATCCTCACAAAAAATCTCCAAAGTGGTGAATTTGATTGGTAATTTTGCCACACAGACAAACGTACTCGCTTTGAATGCAGCCATTGAAGCTACTCGTGCTGGTGAATATGGCAAAGGCTTTGCAGTTGTGGCTGATGAAGTCCGTTCTTTATCTCGCCAATCAGCAGCAGCAACCATCGAAATTGAAAAATTAGTTCAGGAGATTCAAGCAGAAACCGGAGAAGTTGCAGTAGCAATGGAAACTGGTATTCAACAGGTAGTAGAAGGCACAAATCTTGTTAGTGACACTCGCCAAAACTTAAATGCGATCGTTTCTGCGACTGCCGAAATTAGTCAGCTAATCGAGCGAATTACCGCAGCGACTCAAAAACAAATGGCGCAATCTGTAACAGTAACTAAATCAATGCAAGATGTCGCAGAAATTGCCGATAAAACTTTTGCTGAATCTCAAGAAATTGCTACCGTGTTCCAAGAGCTATCAGGAATGGCGCAAGAGTTATTAACAACTGCTAGTAAGTTTAAAGTCAAATGAATTTTAGATTTTAGATTTTGGATTTTGGATTATGAATGAGGAGGATTTTAAGCGGAGAACAAAGCAGCTAGCATTGCGAGCAATCCGCTTAGTAGAAGCTCTCCCACAGAGCAGAACGGCAGATGTAATTGGCAAGCAGCTAATCCGTTCAGCAACATCTGTGGGAGCTAACTATCGGTCAGCTTGTCGTGGTAAGTCAACCGCCGATGTCATTGCTAAACTCAGTTTGGTAGAGGAAGAAGCCGATGAAAGTCTTTATTGGATGGAACTTGTTGTTGAGGTTGGTTTATTACCACTGGAAAAAGTGAAAAGCTTGATGTTAGTAAATACCGAAATTCTGGCAATGACAGTTGCATCAATTAAAACTTTACGCAACAAATCTAAAATCCAAAATTTAAAATCAAAAATCTAAAATATGATTACAGATAAGGAAATTCGCCAACAAGGTTACATCTACTTTTTAGCTGAAGCCCCAGAATTAGTCACAATTATTGAACAAGAACTATTTAGCTTGTCGGAAGATTATAGTATTGCTAAAATTCACAATCTAATGCGAGCTACTCATACACTGAAAGGTGGTGCAGCTAACGTTGGGCTAGAATTAATTAAGACGATCGCCCATTTTTTAGAAGATGTATTTAAGGCTTTGTACAACCCAAAAGTGGTAGTTGATGCAGAATTACAAACACTTTTATTACAAGCTTATGAGTGTTTGAGTATAGCATTAAATACTGAGCTAATAGGGAGTACTGTTAATGATGAAGAACTGCTTCATCGAGCAACTTCAGTATTCACGCAGTTGCAAGAAAAGCTGGGTGATGCATTTGGTGCTGAATCTCATATCCCTACTTCTGAAGAATTGGGATTTGATATTGTGCAATCTGTTTTTGAAGTAGGAGTAGAACAACGTCTAAACAGTATTGCTGACGTTATTAATAATCCACCAAATAATGACGAATTTATTGAGTTTTTACACTCTCAAGCTGAAGTATTTCTGGGCTTGGCAGAATCTCTAAATTTACCTGGATTGGGAGAAATTTCCCAAACTATTCTCTCAGCATTGCAAGCAAATCCCAGTCAGGTACAGCAAATTGCAGAAATTGCCCTTGTAGATTTACAACAAGCAAAAAAATTAGTCTTAGCAGGCGATCGCACATCTGGTGGAGAACCTTCATCAGGTTTACGAAAACTCGCAGTAGTGGAAAATAATGAGTTATCTGAAAAATTAGTAAATAATTCATTCACTGATAAATTTATCATTAATGAAGAACAATTTTATCACTTTCTCACTACATCTGATAACAATAAGAGCGAATCGGTAAAACCAAAAACTGCCAAATTTTATTTAAAAGTAATTCGCTACATTTATGGCTGGTTTAATCACCAGATGCAAATACCAGAAGCGGAACTCAGTTTGACTTTACTAGTTCCCAGGTTAGAAAGAAAAAATCTGCTTAGTTATATCGAAAACTGGCTAAAAGACTTTCTTGATTTTGTTCAGGATGAAGAAGATAGTCAAAGTCTTTGTATTTATCGACGTGGCATAATCTTAATTATCCTATTTGCAGTTGCAAAGTTTCAATATTCTCTGAAAGCATCTGATAGCCACCTTTCAGCAATTAAATTATTACAAAACCAAATTCACAAATTAGCAAAAGAATATAAAAATTATCCTCCTGTTACTAGCGAAGAGAAAAATTGGCTTGATAGTCCAAAGTTACAAAACCTGTTAGTGATTAAAGAGATTGTATTTTCTCAATCAACTGATAATTTGTTAGAAGCAATATGGGGAGAAGAAACTAGACAAAATCTTGCTTTTGAAATCGTAACAACCCAGACTGATAATTATTCAGTAAAGCTTGATTCATTAACTGTCAGCGAGCAGATAATTATAGACGTTTCGGAAACAGCTATTGAAGTCATGCCTGAGATAGCTACACAAATCAACAAAGAAATAGAAGAGAAATCACAGTACGATCAAACTAAAAACTTTCGCCAACCTTCATTTATTCGGGTAGATACAGAGAGACTGCAACACCTCAATTATCTAGCAGGAGAATTGCTGATTTCCCAAAAACGGCGTAGTTTACAAGATGAACAAGTCAAAGAAATAATTGAGCAATTAGTACAGCAACTTACTAGACACCAAACAACTTTAAATGAGTTACGCGATTTACCTTTACAAATACAAAATATTACATCAGGACAAACGCAAAGTTTTGCAGTGGATTTTGACTCTTTAGAAATGGATGTATATACAGAATTTCACATGACATTGCATGAAGCAATAGAAGAGACACTGCAACTACAAGAAACCACAGAATCTCTTGACTTGCTTCTGACACAAGCTACTCAAATTAGCGATCAAAAAGAGAATTTAACTCTTAATATTATAGATAGCTTAGTCGAAGCACGAATGTCGCCTTTGGGCAATATTCTGAATCGTTTCCCCCACATGGTAAATAAATTGGGGAATGTTCATGCCAAACTTGTTGAATTGAAACTTACCGGTAGCGAAGTATTGGTAGATAAAGCGATCGCCCAAAAGCTCTACGATCCTTTGTTACACTTAGTGCGTAATGCTTTTGACCACGGTATTGAAGCTCCGCAAGTTCGCCGAGAGCTTGGTAAACCAGAAGAAGGTTTAATCGAAATCTGCGCTTATCATCAGGGTAGCCAAACTATTATCGAAGTTCGAGATGATGGTCAGGGATTGAATTTAGATAGAATTCGCAGAAAAGCTGTCGAACTTTATCCCATACAAACTGAAGAAAAAACTAGAAACTATGCTTCTAGTCTGGCTGAACCTGAACTTTTAGATTTGATATTTTCGCCTGGATTTACTACTGCAAAGAAAGTAAGTGAAATTTCTGGGCGCGGTATGGGTTTAGATATTGTGCGTACTCAAATGCACGCGCTCAACGGCTCGATTTCAGTTCAATCCTTACCCAACCAAGGAACAATATTCATCCTAAAAATTCCTTTTTCTATGACTACAGAGAAGTTAATGCTAGTTCAAGCCAAAGGTGTTGTTTATGGTCTGATGTTGGACAGTATCGAAAAAATATTGATTCCCTCTGAACAACAGATTAAAGAAATTGAAGGGAAAAAAGTCTTATATTTGAATATAGATAATGATGAGACTATGGTCAGTCTTCGTCACCTTTCAAAGTTGATTAATTATAATAGTTCATTCACTAATAATGAGACTCCATACAATATTTCAAATAATCAAAACCAAAACATAGAAAAAAATCCGGTGCTTTTGCTACAGCGAAATCAGGGAAAGATTGCTTTAGAAGTTGACCAAATAATCGGCGAACAAGAACTGGTAATCAGACCTTTAGGAAATGCGATCGCACCGCCAAAATACATTTATGGTTGTAGTAGTTTAGCTAATGGTAATCTCATCTTAGTAATTGATGCTTTGTTGTTGATAAAATCTAGCGAAATCCAACAAACAACACTTGATATCAGGGCGCTACCAGTAGCTTCTCCGTCAAATATAAAAGCTTTGCCAATATCAGGGCATACTTTTTCATCTACACCATTACTTGCGGCATCGACTTCCACAACAACTATAGAAACCCAACCCAGTTATTCTCAAGAGCCAGATTATAAATCACCAAAAGTTGTTTTAGTAGTAGATGATGCAATTAGTCTCCGGCAAACTCTCTCTCTAACTCTTCAAAAATCTGGCTATCAAGTAATACAAGCTCAAAATGGTGTAGAAGCTTTAGAAAAATTGCAATTACATCCTGAAATTCAAGTTGTCGTTTCCGATTTAGAGATGCCACGAATGAACGGTTTTGAGTTATTGAGCAATTTCCGCCAATACACAAATTTAGCAAAAATTCCGGTTGTGATTCTTACTTCTCGCAGCGCTGAAAAACATCGCCAGCTTGCTAAAGAATTGGGTGCAAAAGCTTACTTAACCAAGCCTTTTTTAGAGCATGAGTTTATCTCTAAAATTAAGGAGTTAATTAACAATAATACAAATGATTTAGATCGTTTACTTATAGTGAAAAATAATTAACAATTTTTAATTACGAATTACGTAGCTTGCTTCTCGCATGAAGGCGAGTATTACGAATTACGAATTATCAGGTAAATTATTTGGATCTACACCTAGAGAACGTAAATACTCGGCTAATTGTTCAGCCCTTTGCCGTTCTTGTTCAGCCCGCGATCGCTCTTGTTGTGCCTGTTCTGCATCTGTCAAATAGCGCTTTCCTTGCTCGTCATACCAACATAAAAACTCCTGTTGTATGCCGCCAATTACAGTTTGGTGTCGCCCAATACCTAAACCCACCTCTGGCATCAAATAAGGTTCACCTATTTGTAATTGGTAGTTTCCATTGAGCAACTTATACACTTCCAAGGGTTGATGTTGGTCGCGTCGCCAAAACTCAGGGTTATAAATTACGTAGTACAATACACCGAGTTTTCTATATATGTCTAGCTTTTCGTCGTATTCACCTCCTGGAGTATGGGATACCATTTCTAATGTGAATATTGGAACTATCCCATTTTCTTCCCAAACTGCGTAACTTTTGCGTGATTTACCACCCTTTTTCCGTTCTACTCCCAGACTTAAAAAAGCATCTGGGACTACAGGTACTCTGGGATTTACTCCTGTGGTGTGATACACTCCCATATCTACTCCGAAGTACCAATCCATGCGATTTGCCCAAATGGAGTTAAGTAAGAAGAGTAAAATATTGGGCAAAAAGTTTTGATCTTCGTTATCCACCGGCGTATCGTCTGAACAGGGAAGTTCATCGGTAGTTGGTAACGCATTTTTGAGATCGGGTGAGAGCATAACCGTTGTCTCGCTGGCGTTTGATGCCTTTATTATAAATGAGTGACCAAAATTTTAACGTTTGGGTGTAGCTTCCCCAAACTTAATTAAAAGTGCGATCGCAATACTAACAAGCAAAATTAACGTCATACTCAAGGCTGAACCAAATCCCCAATTTTGGGTTGCTCCAAGAAACTGATTATAAACTAATCGCGCCGCCGTCATACTAGAAGCACCACCAAGTAATTCTGGATCGACAAAATCCCCCAATCCTGTGATAAATACAAGCATGGAAGCAGCCGCAATTCCCGAAAAAATTTGCGGTACGGTTACTTGGAAAAAAGTTTCCACCGGATTTGCACCTAAATCAGCCGCAGCTTCTAGCAACCGCTTGTCTAGCTTTTCGAGAGAAGCATATAAAATTAAAACCATATAAGGTAATAAGCTGTAACTCATACCAATAAATACAGCTTGACTCTGATTAAGTAATTGCAAAGTAGGCAAGCCTAAATTGCTAAGTAAACTGTTTAATAAACCAGAAGGACGAAGAATTGTAATCCAAGCATAAGAACGAAGTAAGGAAGAAGTCCACAAAGGTAGAACAAAGCCTAATAGCAGTAAATTTCGCCAACGCTGCGGTGCTATCTGAGCAATCCAATAGGCGACGGGGAAACCCAAAATTAAACAAATTATCGTAGTGCCAAACGCAAAAAATAGCGATCGCCAAATTACTTGCACGTAAAGGGAGTCAAATATTCGGATGTAGTTTTTGAATCCGTTGGGATTAACCAAATCTCCCGGTCGGATATCTGCAACTAAACTTAACTCGAAAATGATCAAAGCTGGCAGCACCAACAAAAGTAATAACCAAATCCCAGATGGTGCAAGCAATACCAAGGGTTGCAACCAATTTCTAACGGGATGCTGCAATTTTTCTATTTGAGAAATATCATTTTTTTCCAAATTAATCACTCCTAACTCCTGTACAGACGCGATTAATCGCGTCTCTACTCTTAACTCCTAACTCTTTTAACTGCTAGTTAATTGAGTCCAATAACGATCGTAAACCTCTTCAAATTCTCCTACAGGTGTAACACGTTCACAATTTTTTAACAGTGACTCTGGCGGAAACAAATTAGTGTTGTTTTGGATTGTTTTTGGTAATTGCTCAAATCCGGCGCTATTCGGCGTAGAAATATTCAGGCGTTGAGTGATTTGGGCTGCGATTTCTGGTTGCAAAATCATGTTAATCCAAGCATAGGCTCCAGCTTGGTTGGGGGCTGTTTTGGGAATTACAATAGTGTCTGTCCATAATGAAGAACCACTACGAGGAATCACATATTTGAGTTTAGGGTTTTCTTGAGAGATTTTCACTGCATCTGCCGAATAACACATTGCCAATAGCAAATCTCCGGCCAGAATTTGATTTTGCCAAGCGTCGGTGTCAAAACGGGCGATCGCAGGTTTTAGAACTTTCAATTTTTCATAAGCTTGTTTGATTTCTTGTTCATTTTTTGAGTTATAAGAATAACCGAGCATTCGTAACGTTGCACCCATCACTTCTCGAACATCATTGAGCAAAGTCATTCGCTGATTAAGTTGCTCTTGATTTTGCCAAAGGTAATCCCAGTCTTGTGGTGCATCTTTTATTTTTTCGGAATTGTAAAGTAAACCTGTTGTCCCCCAGTTAAAAGGGATACTGTAGCGGTTATTGGGATCGTAACTAGGATTTTGAAAGCGAGGAAATAAATTCTCTAGACCGATTAAGCGATCGTGATTTATTTCTGTTAGCAAACCTTTGTCTACCATCTTCTGCACCATATAATCAGATGGATTGATGATGCTGTAAGTGCCACCGCCTCCAGCTTGCAATTTAGCCAGCATGACATCATTGGAATCATAGACATCTGCCAGCACTTTTATGCCAGTTTGGGCGCTAAAAGTTTTTAGTAATTGATTGTCAGTATATTGCGTCCAGGTAAAGATATAAAGTTGGTCGCGCTGACTATTGGTATTAGAATTAGCACGTACTTCAGCCAGCCTCCAGCCACAACCACCTAAAGATAAGCTAGAAAGTGCTGCCACCCCTTTCAAAAATTGACGTCTGTTAGTCATTAAGTTAATAGTTAATCATCTTTTGTATTGTTGTCGATTGATTCTAAATATGGCTTTAATTGGAGTGCCCATAGGTAGTTTAAAGATTAACTTAAGTGTATCTACCTGTGCAACTGTTAATAAGTTACTGCTATTAGCTAGTTTTAGGTATGGTTTTTAATCAAGCTTGAGTTATAAAAATTAACAAAGCGAGCGATACCTTCTTTACGAGACGCTACGCGAACGGTGAGCTTCGCTAACGCCAAATTATCAAGGAAACTCGGTGTGGCAAGCTGAACTACACTTCTGTACTAGCAAAAATCACAGGGTTTGTCCTTACCTTACCAGTTAAAACTGTGACAGGAGTTTTGGATTCATAACTGTAAGGAGGAATCATCCAAATGTCTACGATCTAGAAGATTTAACTAATCGTGTTCAGTCTGACTCAGCCTTGCAATGGCAGGATATTGCTCCTATTTTTCGAGATGTGAGTGCAAGGTATAAACAGCGGATTTACGCGATACCGTTGGATGGTGATTTTCACATGGTTTACTATCGCAGCGATCTCCTTAAAACCGCTGGATTAGAGCCTCCGACAACTTGGGACGATTATCTGGCGATCGCCAAACAGTTTCATGGCAAAGACTTAAATAATGATGGTACACCAGACTACGGCTCTTGTATGGCAAAAGGCCCTCGCTTTGCCGGTTACTTGCTGTTTACCTCAATTACTAGTTCCTGGCTGCAATCTCAGGGAACAACCCAAGGAGGATTTTTTGACCTGGAAACCATGAAACCTTTGGTTCGCAATCCAGCGTTTGCTAAGGCGCTGGATATCTATAAAAAAACGATGGACTTTGGCTTGCCTAATGAAGCAAACTTGGATGGATACGAGCAAGATGCCTTTACGCGATGCCAAGGGAAATATCTTCGGCATTTTATCAGTGACAGAAGACATTACCGAACGTCACCAAGCACAAGAAGAACTCAAACAACAAAAACAAAATCTAGAAGAAGCACTAGCAGAACTTCAAGGCGCCCAAGTGCAATTGGTGCAAAGTGAAAAAATGTCGGCGCTGGGAAACCTTGTAGCGGGGGTGGCACATGAAATCAATAACCCTGTTGGCTTCTTGGGCGGCAATATTCAACCTGCCTTAGATTATATTAAAGACATATTTAGCTTAATTAATTTGTATTAACAGGAATATTCTAATCCCAGTGGAATAATTCAAGACGAAATCGAAGCAATTGACCTCGATTACATCCGCGAAGACTTACCTAAGTTAGTAGGTTCTATGCGAGAAGGTGTGAAGCGAATTCGGGATATTAGTACCTCTTTACGAACCTTCTCTCGTGCTGATAGCGATCGCCCGACAAATCGTTGAATCAACCCACGGTGGCAAATTGAGTTGCAACTCTGTTCTCGGTGAAGGAACAGAATTTGTCATTGAAATTCCGGTGTAAATTTTTATTCTGGTTCTTAAATAACTTGAGATATCTGGGAACACTGTATCTGTAAATCGTCACTCCTTGAGCAGTTATGGTCAGCACTTTTGTAAAGATTCCTGGATACCGCTTAACAGAAGAACTCTACAATGGTTCCAGAACCCTAGTTTATCGAGGGTATCGAGAAACTGACTCCTTAGCGATAGTCATTAAACTACTGAAAAATCCCTATCCGAGTTTTGGCGAACTCTTGTCGTTTCGCACTCAGTACACCATTGCTAAAAATCTGAATTCACCTCTAATAGTTCAAACTTATAGCCTAGAACCGTACCAAAATGGCTATGCATTGGTGATGGAAGATTTTGGCGGGATTTCTCTCAAAGAATGGAAATTCACAGGGAATCTACAATCTCTACAGGAGTTTTTAGAAATTGCGATCGCTCTGTGCGACACCTTAAATTTACTTTACAAAGAGCGCATCATCCATAAAGATATTAAACCCAGCAATATATTAATTAATCCCGAAACCAAACAAGTTAAATTAATCGACTTTAGTATTGCATCACTTTTACCAAGAGAAACCCAAACTCTAGTTAATCCCAATGTATTAGAAGGGACACTTGCTTATATTTCCCCCGAACAAACAGGTAGAATGAATCGAGGGATTGACTATCGCACAGATTTTTATTCACTTGGCGTAACTTTCTACGAATTACTGACTGGGGAGTTACCTTTTGCCTCCAACGAGCCGATGGAGTTGGTACATTCTCATATTGCAAAAATCGCACCATTAGTACACGAAGTTAATTCCGAAATTTCATCTGTACTATCAAAAATTGTCAGTAAATTGATGGCGAAGAATGCCGAAGATAGATATCAGAATGTATTGGGACTGAAATTTGATTTAGAAAATTGTTTAACTCAGTTACAAGTTTTGGGTAAAATTGAAAGTTTTGAAATAGCACAGCATGATGTGTGCGATCGCTTCATTATCCCCGATAAACTCTACGGACGAGAAACCGAAGTAGAAAACCTACTGCAAGCATTTGAGCGAGTCAGCCTTGGTGCAACAGAAATGATGCTAGTTGCTGGATTTTCCGGCATTGGCAAAACCGCAGTTGTCAACGAAGTGCATAAACCAATTGTGCGCCAACGCGGCTACTTTATCAAAGGCAAATACGACCAGTTCAACCGCAATATACCCTTCAGTGCCTTTGTGCAAGCATTCCGCGATTTAATAGAGCAATTATTAACCGAAAGTGATGTCCAACTAGGGCAATGGAAAAATAAGATTTTAGAGGCGGTTGGCGAAAATGGGCAAGTCATTATTGAAGTAATTCCCGAACTATCAAGAATTATTGGCGAACAACCACCAGCAGCAGAACTATCAGGAACAGCAGCCCAAAATCGTTTTAACTTACTCTTTCAAAAATTTACTCAAGTCTTTACCAGTGCATCACATCCCTTAGTAATATTTTTAGATGATTTGCAATGGGCAGATTCAGCATCGCTGAATTTAATGCAGTTATTAATGGCTGATACAGGTCATCTTTTCATTATTGGTGCGTACCGCGATAACGAAGTCAATCCAGCACATCCATTAGTATTGACTTTGAATGAAATTGCTAAATTACAAGCAACAATTAATACAATTATTTTAACACCATTAAATCAAGCCACAGTCAATCAGTTAGTTGCTGATACACTCAAATGTTCAGAAAATCTAGCATGGCATCTTTCTGTATTAATTTATCAAAAAACTAAAGGAAATCCATTTTTTGCCACACAGTTTCTCAAAGCATTGTATCAAGATGGATTAATCCAATTTGACTTTGAGTTAAGCTGTTGGCAATGCAATATATCAGAAGTGACGGCTCAAGCCGTTACAGATGACGTTGTAACTTTTATGAGTTTGCAACTGCAAAAATTCCCACACTCGACTCAAGATGTCTTGCAGTTAGCAGCTTGTATTGGTAACTCTTTTGATTTAGCAACTTTGGCAATTGTTTCGCAGCAATCGGAAATTGACACGGCTGCGGCTTTGTGGAAAGCTTTGCAAGAAGGGTTGATTTTACCAATTGGTGATGTTTATAAATTTTATGTCGGGCAAAAAACCCTTGCTGATACATCAGAAAATCAACTGATTGTTACATACAAATTCTTACATGACCGAGTACAGCAAGCAGCCTATTCCCTGATTCCTGATGACCAAAAACAGACGACTCATTACCAAATCGGACAACTGCTGCTGCAACAGATTTCCGCACAAGCTAGAGTTGACCGCATTTTTGAAATCGTCAATCAATTAAATTACGGCACGGCTTTAATTAGCGAACAAACTCAACGCTCGGAACTAGCACAACTTAATTTGATTGCATCTCGCAAAGCCAAAAATTCAACCGCCTATCAAGCAGCGCGTGAATATGTCACAGTGGGATTGTCTTTGTTGGGAGGAAATACTTTGCAGCAACAGTATGAAATGACCCTTGCCTTGCATGAATTAGCGGCGGAAGTGGCAATGCTAAATGGTAACTTTGAGGCGATGGAACAGTTCATTGATACTGTCATTCAACAGGCAGATTCCTTACTAGAAAAGGTTAATGTCTACTGCATTAGAATTCAATCTCATATTTCCCAAAGTAAATTGACTTGTGCGATCGCGATCGCCCAACCAGTCTTACAACAGCTTGGTGTAACCTTTCCTGAAACACCGACACCATCAAATCTTCAACAGGAAATCCAAGAGATTGAGGAACTGATTGGAGATAGGCAAATTGCCGATTTGGTTAACTTGCCACAGATGAGGGATGCAGAAAAACTCGCTACTCTGAAGATTGTCAATATCATAATCCCAGCAGCTTACCTCTCTGGCTCTGCACTGTACCCATTGCTGAATAGTTTGTCCGTTAAACTCTCAATTCAGTACGGTAACACATCGACTTCTGCTTTAGGCTATGCGACCTATGGCAGTATTCTCTGCAATTTCTTACAAGCCGTAGATACAGGATCGCAATTTGGTTCCCTAGGACTCCAGATTATTTCAAAACTCGATGCCAAAGCAAGTAAAACAGATGTTTTGATGATCTTGGGGATATTTGTTGTACACCGCAAATCTCACATTAAAGAAACACTACCCCTTTTGCAAGAGGGTTATACCAGTGCCTTAGAATTTGGAAACCTGGTACTTGCTGGATATAATGGGCACACTTTTTGTCTCAATTCTTTTTGGTGCAGTCAACCTCTGGCTACTTTAGAGCAGGATATTTGCGCCTACTGCCATAGTTTGATGCAAATAAATCAATTGACAACCGCAAATTATTGTCGGATTTATTGGCAACCGGTTTTAAATCTGCTAGGAGTTGCAGAACATACCACCTTTTTGTCTGGAAAAGCCCTTGAAGAAACAGAATTTCTCCAGCAGCTACAGTCTACCAATGATGGATATGGATTGTATATTTTCCATTTGTATAAACTAATGCTTTGTTTCTTGTTTGGAGAAATTGAGCCAGCGAAAAATCATGCTATTGAAGTCAGGCGCTATTTTATGGCTGGTGCGGGATTAGTCAGCGAACCAGTATTTTATCTTTACGATTCGCTGCTGACTTTGGCACAATTGAATCCACAGTTAGATGCAACATCAGCAGCATTGCAGAGTGTAACAGAAAACCAAACCCACTTACAGCAATGGGCGCATCATGCACCCATGAATTACCAGCATAAGGTGGATTTGGTAGAGGCAGAAAAATACCGAGTATTAGGCAAGAATTATGAAGCAGGGGATTATTACGATCGCGCTATTTCTTTTGCTAAAGCCAACGGCTACCTCCAAGAAGAAGCCTTAGCTAACGAACTGACAGCTAAATTCTATCTTTATTGGGGTAAAGCAAAAGTTGCCGCAGGCTATATGCAAGAAGCTTACTATTGTTACGCCAAATGGGGTGCAAAAGCCAAAGTTGCCGATTTAGAAAAACGCTATCCGCAACTACTTGCCCCCATATTACAGCAAACTCGTTCGGCCTTTTCAATTAACGAAACCATCTTCGCTTTGGGAACTGTCACCTCCACTTCTACGAGTTCTAGCAGTAGTGTCTCAGATATCCTAGATTTAAAAGCGATTCTCAAAGCCTCTCACACTATCTCTAGTGAAATCGAACTGGAGAAACTGCTTGCATCGTTACTGAGAATCGTCATCGAAAATGCCGGGGCTGATAAATGCGTGTTAATGCTGTTGCGAGACAGTCACCTGTTGATTAAAGGGTCAATGACTTTGGGAACAGAACCAGTGGTGTTGCAGAAAATTCCTGTGGAAGAGAGTCAGGATATTCCCCAAAAGCTCATTTACAAAGTCTTGCACAACAGTCAGACTATTGTCCTGCTGGATGCAACAGCAGATTCCACCTTAGCCAACGACCCCTATATCATACGCCAGCAGCCCAAGAGTATTTTGTGTAGCCCGATTTTGCATCAAGGCAAGTTGAGAGGCATTTTATATCTAGAAAATAACTTAGCAACGGGGGCATTCACCAGCGAACGCATCGAACTACTCAATTTACTATGCGCTCAAGCTGCAATTTCCTTGGAAAATGCCCGACTTTACGAACGTTCCTTAGAATATGCCCAACAGCTAAAACAGTCATTCGCCGAATTGAGTGCCGCCCAGTCTCGCTTCCACAACTTAGTAGACAACGTGCCTGGGGTGGTTTTTCAATACCAGATGAGTGCTGATGGAATCCTATCGTTAAACTACATCAGTGCTGACTGTTACAATTTGTACGAAATTACGCCAGAGCAAGCTGCTGCCGATGCGAAGTTTTTTGACAAAATGGTACATCCAGATGATGTGGCTTCTTATCAGGAATCAAGTACTGACACCGTTCAAACTGTATCTCACTGGCGCTGGGAGGGGCGAATCGTCACTCCATCAGGAATCGTCAAGTGGATTCACGGCGAATCTAGAATTGAACGGCGTGTGGATGGAACGCTAGTTTGGGATGGATTGTTTTTGGATATTAGCGATCGCAAGCAAGCAGAACTGGCATTGCAACAAGCTCAATTACAAATTGTTCAAAGTGAGAAAATGTCTGCTTTGGGTAACTTAGTTGCTGGTGTCGCCCATGAAATGAATAATCCTCTCGGTTTTATTGCTGCCAGTCTCAAACAAGCTAAACCAACGTTTACTGATATTATCGAACACTTAAAACTCTATCAAGAAACTTTACCAAACAAGAGCGAAGAAATTCTCGACCATGAGTCAGAAATTGATTTGGAATATAGCTTATCAGACTTGCCCAAAATGCTTGATTCCATGACTATGGCATGTGATAGGCTCAAAAACATCAGCACTTCACTCCGCACTTTCTCTCGTGCTGACAAAGACTACAAAGTACCGTTTAATATTCACGAAGGTATTGATAGTACCATTCTCATTCTCAAACATCGTCTGAAAGCCAACCCTGAACGTCCGACGATTGAAGTTGTCACTAACTACGGTAATTTACCTCAAGTTGAATGCTTTCCTGGGCAATTGAATCAGGTATTTATGAATATCTTAGCGAATGCTATTGATGCATTAGAAGAATCGAATCACGAACGTAATTTTGAGGAAATCAAAGCCAATTCCAACCGAATTACAATTACCACTTCAATAGTAGAGAAGCTCGTGAAAATTGCCATTGCAGATAACGGTAAGGGGATGAGTGAAGAAATCAAACAAAAGATTTTTGACCATTTATTTACTACGAAATCTGTGGGGAAAGGTACGGGGTTAGGGTTGGCGATCGCCCGACAAATCGTCGAATCAACCCACGGTGGCAAATTGAGTTGCAATTCTGTTCTGGGTCATGGTACAGAATTTCTCATTGAAATTGCAATGTAAATCTTTGCTGTTGTTTATCAAACACTTAATCTATCTGGGAACACTATATCTGTAAATCTCACTCTTTGAGCAGTTATGGTCAGCACTCTTGTTAGGATTCCCGGATATCACATAACTGAAGAACTCTACAATGGTTCGAGAACGCTGGTTTATCGAGGGTATCGAGAGAGTGACTCTTTACCAGTAACGATCAAACTGCTGAAAAATCCCTATCCGAGTTTTGGCGAACTCTTGTCGTTTCGCAATCAATACACCATTGCTAAAAATCTCAACTCACCGCTAATCGTCCAAAGCTACAGCCTTCAAGCCTATGAGAATGGCTATGCGCTGGTAATGGAAGATTTTGGCGGGATTTCTCTCAAAGAATGGGAACTCACAGGGAATCTACAATCTCTACAGGAGTTTCTAGAAATTGCGATCGCTCTGTGCGACACCTTAGATTTACTCTACCGCGAGCGCATCATCCACAAAGACATTAAACCCAGCAATATATTAATTAATCCCGCAACCAAACAAGTTAAATTAATTGACTTTAGTATTGCATCTTTACTACCACAAGAAACGCAGACAGTAATCAATCCTAATGTATTAGAAGGGACACTTGCTTATATTTCCCCCGAACAAACAGGCAGAATGAATCGGGGGATTGACTATCGCACAGACTTCTATTCACTCGGCGTAACTTTCTACGAATTACTTACGGGAGAATTACCTTTTGCATCAAACGATCCGATGGAGTTGGTGCATTGTCATATTGCAAAACTTCCACTGCTAGTATATGACATTAACCGACAAATCCCATTTGTACTCTCGGAGATTGTCAATAAATTAATGGCGAAAAACGCCGAAAATCGATATCAGAGTGCGTTGGGATTAAAGTTTGATTTAGAAAATTGTTTAACTCAGTTACAAGTTTCGGGTAAGATTGAGAGCTTTGAAATAGCGAGTAGGGATGTGTGCGATCGCTTTATCATTCCTGATAAACTCTACGGCAGAGACATGGAGGTTCAAACTCTCCTGCAAGCATTTGAGCAAGTCAGCCTTGGCGCAACAGAAATGATGCTGGTTGCTGGGTTTTCGGGGATTGGCAAAACTGCTGTTGTCAACGAAGTGCATAAACCAATTGTCAGACAACGCGGCTACTTTATCAAAGGCAAATTTGACCAGTTTAACCGCAATATCCCGTTGAGTGCCTTTGTACAGGCATTCCGAGATTTAATGGAACAATTGTTAAGCGAAACTGATGAGCAACTAGCGCAGTGGAAAGACAAAATCCTCTGTGCTTTAGGTGAAAATGGGCAAGTCCTAATTGAAGTCATTCCCGAACTAGAGCAGATTATCGGCAAACAACCAGCAGCCCCAGAACTCAATGGTAGTGCCGCCCAGAACCGCTTCAACTTGGTATTTGTAAAATTCATTGCCGCGTTCGCTACACTAGAACATCCGTTAGTGATGTTCCTCGATGATTTGCAATGGGCAGATTCAGCTTCACTGAGTTTGATGCAAGTTTTGATGAGTCAAAGCGAAGTGGATTCTCTGCTAACAATCGGGGCATACCGAGATAACGAAGTCTTTCCCAGCCATCCCCTAATGCTGACACTGGAGGAGATGAAGAAAGCTGAGGCAACTATCAGTACCCTTACCCTCACCCCGTTAAATCAATCTCAGATCGATTGTTTGGTTGCCGACACCCTCAGTTGTTCCACAGTTCTAGCACAACCCCTGGCAGAGTTAGTTTATCAAAAAACCAAAGGCAATCCCTTCTTTGCTACCCAATTTCTCAGAGCTTTGCATCAGGAGAACTACATTACATATAACCTGCAAGTTGGACACTGGCAGTGCGATATGGTGTCGGTGAAATTGCTCTCGCTTACTGATGATGTGGTTGAATTCATGGCGCAGCAATTACAAAAGTTGCCACAAACCACTCAAGAGATACTGAAGTTGGCTGCTTGTGTGGGGGCACAGTTCGATCTGGAAACATTGGCGATCGTTTCAGAACGATCGCCAACCGATGCAGCCACAGCATTGTGGAAAGCTTTGCAGGAAGGCTTGATTTTACCCACGAGTCAGATTTACAAGTTTTTTCAGGATGCCCAAAAGTCCCAAGGGGAGACAGTTAATCCGACCTATCGGTTCCTGCACGATCGCGTCCAACAAGCTGCTTATTCTCTGATTCCTGACGACCAAAAGCAAGCGACTCATCTCAAAATTGGGCAATTGCTGTTGCAAAATACCGCACCTGAAGTTATAGAACTGAATGTTTTTGATATTGTTAATCAGTTGAACAATGGAATTGCTTTGATAAATCGGATCGAGGAGCGATATGAGTTAGCGCAGTTGAATCTGATTGCTGGCAAAAAAGCAAAAGTTTCCACAGCTTATAAAGCAGCCATTAAATACTGTGCGATCGGTATGGAAATGCTTCCCGAAGATAGTTGGCAAACTGCCTACGACCTCACGTTTAAGCTTTATCGGGAATGTGCAGAATGCGAATACATCACAGGACGCTTTGACGAGGCAGAACGACTCTTCCATCAGGCATTACAGTACGTCGAGAATAAATTCGAGCTAGCAGACATTTATGGGCTGCAACTAGCTCTGAGATCCAATCAGGGAGAGAATTTACTCGCCGCTTATGAGGCTGCATTGAGTGGCTTGAGTGTTATGGGTATGAGCATTCCGACAACTGATGCAGGTCAGCAAGCGCTGATTGAAAGCATACTCAAGGAGATCCGCGTCAAACTGGAAACTGTACAACCCGCAGATTTATTCGATCTGCCTGCGATGACCGATCCGGCAAAGAAGGTATGTATGTCAATCCTCCCCGATCTCTGGGGAGCTGCTTATGTCGGTGGCAATCAAGCGCTAACAATTCTCAGTATCCTGTTAATGGTTCAGACTTCATTCACCTATGGCAATGCCGAAAGTTCGGGTTGCGCTTATTGTTTGTATGGGATGATGCTCACAATTCAGGGAGACTATCGAAGTGCTTATGAGTTCGCTACTTTAGGGCGAAAGCTCGATCGCCAATTCAATAGCGCCAAGTTCATTCCCAAAACCAATAACGTTTTTGGTCATACAATCAATCCCTACAACAGACCACTAGTTGAAAACATCGCAGTTTACCAACAATCTGTTCAGATTAGTTATGAAACAGGTGACATTGGGTTTGGCATCTGGGCAGTAATATGTCTGATTTGGACGATGCTGTTGAAGGGCGATTGCTTATCAGAGGTGTATGCCGAAACCGAGAAATACCTGAGCTATGTGCAACAAGTAAATAATGCGAACATGACGCTGACATTTAATCTCCAGCAGCAATTTCTTTTGCACCTGCAAGGTTTATTAGAAGAACCCGATCTGCTAGTCGATCGCGGCGATCGCCAGATTCTCTGTCTTGATGCTTGGCAAAAGAATAATTTTGAAGCTGGGATCAATTGGTATTGCTTCTTGAAACTCCAGCTATTGTACTTGTACGGTCGCTATGCCGATGCCCTGGAAGTTGCTGCAATTGCTGAAAAAACCCTGGCTTCTAATCTTGGTCTGTTTCCGATCGTTTTATTCCACTTCTATTACCCACTTAGTTTAGCTGCACTTTATCTCCAAGCAACACCAGAGAATCAACAGCACTACTGGAATGTGATGCAGCAGCACCGCCAGCTTCTAGAAACCTGGACACAGACTTGTCCAGAGAACTTTTTGCATCAATCGCTGTTGCTTGGGGCTGAAATGGCAAGAGTTTCTGGTAATTACGCAGATGCGATCGCCTGTTACGATCGCGCCATTCTCGCAGCCAAAGAAAATCACTTTAGCCAAATTGAAGCACTCGCCAACGAACTAGCAGCAAAGTTTTACCTGGAATGGGATAAGGAGCGGATTGCTCAGGAGTATATGATTCAAGCCTACTATGGCTATGTTCGTTGGGGAGCCAAAGCCAAGGTTGCTGATTTAGAAAAACGCTATCCTCAACTACTTGCTGCGATATTACAGCAAACCCGTTCTCCCCTTTCCATTAACGAAACCATCTTCGCTTTGGGGAGCGTTACATACACCAGTTCGGCCACTTCTAGCAGCAGTTCTGATTCCCTAGATTTAGCAGCTGTTCTCAAAGCTTCCCAAACTCTCTCAGAGCAAATCGAACTTGAAAAACTGCTTTCATCGTTGCTTAGAATCGTCATCGAAGATGCAGGGGCGGATAAATGCGTGTTGATGTTGTTGCGAGACGATCGCTTGTTGGTCAAAGGGTTAATTGTTGAGGGGGCACAACCAATTGTATTGCAGCGCATTCCCATTGAAGAGAGCCAAGATATTCCCCTGAAGCTGATTTACAAAGTCAAGCACAACAGGCAGACTGTTGTCCTGGTGGATGCGACAGCAGATCCCACCTTAGCCAACGATCCGTATATTGTTCGTCAACAGCCCAAGAGTATCTTGTGCAGTCCGATTTTGCGTCAAGGCAAGTTGATGGGCATTTTATATCTAGAAAATAATTTAGCAATGGGAGCGTTCACCAGCGATCGCGTCGAACTGCTGAATTTAATCTGCGCTCAAGCTGCCATTTCCCTAGAAAATGCCCGACTCTACGAACGTTCCTTAGAATATGCCCAACAGTTAGAGCGATCGCTTGCCGAATTGAGTGCGAGTAACTCTCGCTTTGAGAAACTTGTAGATAATGTTCCTGGGGTTGTTTATCAGTATCAGATATTTACTGATGGTGCAATGTCTCTCACCTATATGAGTAGAGAATGTTATGAACTATACGAAATTACAGCCGAACAAGCGATCGCTAATGTGCAGTTGCTCTTGGAGAGAATGCATCCAGATGATGTCGCAAGTTACCAGCAGTCTGTTATTGACTCAATGCAAACCTTAACTGCTTTTGAGTGGTCAGGGCGAATTATTACACTATCTGGGATGATTAAATGGATTCACTCCCAAGCCCGAATAGAACAAAAAGCCGATGGTACTATAGTTTGGGATGGATTCTTGTTGGATATTAGCGAACGCCGAAAAGCAGAATTTGCTTTAGAGGAAAAATCGCTCTTATTACAACAGGCGCTAACCGATTTGCAAAACGCCCAATTACAAACGATCCAAAGTGAGAAAATGTCTGCTTTGGGTAATTTAGTTGCTGGTGTTGCTCACGAAATGAATAATCCTTTGGGCTTTATTGCTGCTAGTCTGCAACAAACTCAACCCATCATTGCCGATCTTACCGAACACCTGAAACTCTATCAAACAACTTTCCCAAATAGCAGTGAGGAAATTATTGACCATGCCGAGCAAATTGATTTGGAATATAGCTTAGAAGACGTATCTAAGGTAATTGAATCTATGACGATGGCGTGCAACAGGCTGAAAAAAATCAGCACTTCACTCTGCACTTTTTCTCGTGCCGATCAAGATTATAAAGTGCTATTTAATATTCACGAAGGTATTGATAGCACCGTTCTGATTCTCAAACATCGCCTCAAAGCTAACCAACAACGTCCAGCTATTGAAGTGATAACTAACTATGGTAATTTACCGCCAATTGAATGTTTTCCGGGACAATTAAATCAGGTGTTTATGAATATTCTCGCTAATGCTATTGATGCAATAGATGAGTCGAATATTGGACGCAGTTTTCAGGAAATTCAAACAAATCCTAATTGCATTACAATTAATACTTTACTGGCAAATAGTGTTGTAAAAATTACCATTGCTGATAATGGCAAAGGAATAAGCGAATCAGTTAAACAAAAGATTTTTGAGCATTTATTTACTACAAAAGCTGTGGGAAAAGGAACGGGGTTGGGGTTGGCGATCGCTCGACAAATCGTTGAATCAACCCACGGCGGTAAATTGAGTTGTAACTCTGTTCTTGGGGAAGGTACAGAATTTGTGATTGAATTTCCAGTGTAATTTTTGGCTCGTTTAGTAAACAACTTCAGACATCTGGGAATACTAAATCTGGAAGTCTTGAAGATTTAGCAGTATGGTTAGCACTCTTGTCAATATTCCTGGATACAAGGTTAGCGAAGAACTCTACAATGGTTCTAGAACCATTGTTTATCGAGGGTATCGAGAGACTGACTCATTACCTATAGTTATTAAACTGCTGAAAAATCTTCATCCGAGTTTTGGCGAACTCTTGTCGTTTCGGAATCAGTACACCATAGCGAAAAATCTCAACTCACCGCTAATAGTCCAAACTTATAGCCTAGAACCCTATCAAAATGGCTATGCGTTGGTAATGGAAGACTTTGGGGGGATTTCCCTCAAGGAATGGGGAATCAAGGGAAGGGGAAAATCTCTACAGGAGTTTTTAGAAATTGCGATCGCACTATGCAATACCTTAGATATACTCTACCACGAACGGATTATTCACAAAGACATTAAACCTAGCAATATTCTCATTAATCCTGAAACCAAACAAGTTAAATTAATCGACTTTAGTATTGCATCTTTACTACCACGAGAAACCCAAACGCTAGTCAATCCCAATATCTTAGAAGGAACACTCGCTTATATTTCCCCAGAACAAACAGGAAGAATGAATCGGGGGATTGACTACCGAACTGATTTTTATTCTTTGGGTGTGACATTTTACGAGTTACTTACAGGAAATTTACCTTTTGCATCAAACGAGCCAATGGAATTGGTGCATTGTCATATTGCTAAACTTCCACAAATTTTAAAAAATAGAGAAGATATTCCCCAAGTTATTTGCGATATTGTGATGAAATTGATGGCAAAAAATGCCGAAGATCGATATCAAAGTGCCTTGGGACTGAAGTTTGATTTAGAAAAATCTTTGTCTCAGCTACAAGTTTATGGTAAGATTGAAGCTTTTGAAATTGCACAGCGTGATGTGTGCGATCGCTTCATTATTCCTGATAAACTTTATGGACGAGAAAGCGAAATATCAACCTTATTACAAGCCTTTGAGAGAGTCAGCCTTGGTGCAACAGAAATGATGCTGGTAGCAGGTTTTTCGGGAATTGGAAAAACCGCAGTTGTCAACGAAGTTCATAAACCGATTGTTCGCCAACGCGGTTATTTTATCAAAGGCAAATATGACCAATTTCAACGGAATATTCCCTTCAGTGCATTTGTACAAGCATTCCGGGATTTAATGGGGCAATTATTAACCGAAAGTGATGCACAGATTCAGGAATGGAAAAGCAAGATTTTAGATGCTGTTGGGGAAAATGGACAGGTAATTATTGAAGTCATCCCCGAATTATCAAGAATTATTGGCGAACAATCACCCGCCATAGAATTATCAGGAACGGCGGCACAAAATAGATTTAATTTATTATTTCAACAATTTACCCAAGTTTTTACCAGTGTCGAACATCCATTAGTGATATTTTTAGATGACTTGCAATGGGCAGATTCGGCATCATTGAAGTTAATGCAGCTATTAATGGCTGATACAAAACATCTTTTGTTAATTGGTGCATACCGCGATAATGAAGTCAATCTAGGACATTCATTAATGTTAGCTTTGAGTGAAATCAAAAAAAACAAAGCGACGATTAATACAATTATGTTAGCACCACTGAGTCAAATAAAAGTGAATCAGTTAGTTGGTGACACACTTAAATGTACAGAAACTTCGGCATCGACTCTTTCTCAATTAATCTATCAGAAAACTCAAGGAAATCCGTTTTTCACAATCCAGTTTCTCAAAGCATTGCATCAAGAAAATCTGATTCAATTTGATATTGAGTTAGGCTGTTGGCAATGTGACATTAGCCAAGTGATGACTCAAGCCGTTACAGATGATGTTGTTGCCTTTATGGGTTTTCAATTGCGAAAACTACCGCTATCAACTCAAAAGGTGTTACAGCTAGCTGCTTGTATTGGGAATCAGTTTGATTTAGCAAGTTTGGCAATTGTTTCTAAACAATCTCAAATCGAAACGGCTGCGGATTTGTGGAAAGCATTACAAGAAGGGTTGATTTTACCTAATGGTGATGTTTATAAATTTTATCAACAAGAGTCATTAGTCATTAGTCATTTGTCATTAGACAAAAGCGAACAAATGACCAATGACCAAGGACAAATGACAGTTTCTTACAAATTTTTACATGATCGCGTCCAACAAGCCGCTTATTCTCTGATTCCCGATGACCAAAAACAACTGACGCACTTAAAAATTGGACAATTGCTTTTAAGTGTAATGAGCGAGACGGAAAAAGAGGAAAAAATCTTTGAAATTGTCAATCAATTAAATAAAGGAGCCGATTTAATTGTTGTAGAAACTGAACGTGAGGAATTAGCAAAGCTAAATCTAGTTGCTGCTCAAAGAGCTAAATCTGCAACCGCTTACGTCGCAGCAATTGAATACGCTACTAAAGGTATACAACTTCTTCCAACAAGTTGTTGGCAGCAATACTATGAACTAACGTTAGCTCTGCATGATTTAGCCGCAGAAGTAGCCTGTCTGAGCGGTGATTTTAGGCAAATGGAGCAGATAGTTGACGAAGTAGTGCAAAATGCTCGTCAATTACTAGACAAAGTGAAGGTCTATGAAGTGAGAATTTTGGCCGAGGTGGCCCAGAGTCAACAGCCCAAAGCTATTAAAACTGCTCTTTCGACTTTGGAATTATTTGGAGTATTGTTTCCACAGCCGACTGACGCAGATATTACTGAAAGTTTGCAACAGACTCAAGATGTATTAAAAAGAAAACATTTAGAAGATTTCTTGGAACTGCCGGAAATGACAGACTTCCAAGCCCTGGCAACAATCCGAATTTTAGCGGCGGTGACAGCAGCAGTCTATCAAGCGGTTCCAGAATTACTGCCATTAATCGTGTGTAAGCAGATTAGGTTATCAGTAGAATACGGTAATGCTACGGTATCAGCACAGGCTTATGCTTGGTATGGAGTAATTTTGTGTGTTATTGGAGAAATAGATTTAGGCGATCGCATTGGCGAACTGGCAATGGGACTACTATCACGCTTCCAAAGCAAAGAATTTAAAGCCAGCACGATTAACATGGTTTATCCCTTCGTGAAGCCTTGGAAACATCATATTCAAAATTCACTTGCTCCTTTGCTCGACGGATACCATAGCGGTCTGGAGATGGGTACTTTAGAATATGCTGCCTACTGTGCCTACAATTACTGTTCGCTTTCCTTTTTTCTCGGAAAAGATTTGTCAATCTTAGAACCAGAGATGAAAGTTTACAATCAGGCATTGGCTCAACTCAAACAGGAAGTTGCTCATAATTATCTGAGAGTCTTTTACCAATCCGTCTTAAATTTACTCGCCGAGAGCAAGTGTCCTTGGGAAATTCAAGGTGTAATCTATGACGAACAAATCATGTTGCCCTTGCATCAGCAGGCAAACGATCTTTACGCAATGGGAACACTGTATATCAATAAATTAATTCTTTGTTACTTGTTTAATGAGTGGGAACAAGCTATCAAAGTGGCGGCTGATGCCAAACAATATTTAAGTGGAGTATCCGGCTGTTTTATGGTTCCGGTGTTTCACTTTTACGATTCATTGACTCACCTGGCGATGTTACCCAACGCTCAAGGTAAAGAATGCCTCCCCCAGCAAGTTGTTGACAACCAGAAGAAGCTCAAACAATGGGCAAACCATGCACCCACAAACCATTTACACAAATTTTATTTGGTTGAAGCAGAGCAGTATCGGGTATTGGGGCGGATGTATGAAGCAATGGATTACTACGATCGCGCGATCGCCTCTGCCAAAGAAAACACATATATCCAAGAAGAAGCACTAGCGAATGAACTTGCTGGCAAATTTTACTTCAACTGGGGGAAAGAAAAACTCGCCCAAGCATATATGCAAGAAGCATATTACTCTTACGCACGTTGGGGGGCAAAAGCCAAGGTTGCCGATCTGGAAAGACGCTATCCGCAACTGCTAGCCCCTATCTTCCAGCAAACCCATACTCCTTTCTCTACTAGCGAAACAATCTTCTCGTTAGCAAATGTTACACCCACGAATTCCGGCACTTCCCACAGTAGTAGTGTTTCTGTTGCTTTAGATTTAGCTGCTATTCTCAAAGCCTCTCAAACTCTTTCCGGCGAAATCGAATTTGAAAAACTGCTTTCATCGTTGCTTGAAATCGTCATTGAAAATGCTGGGGCTGATAAATGCGTGTTTATGCTGTTGCGAAACGATTCGCTAGGCGATACCAAAGGTGAACGTCTGCTAATTAAAGGGTCAATTACCGTGGGGATGCAGCCAGTAGTGTTGCAACGCCTTCTGGTTGAGGACAGTCAAGATATTCCCCTGAAGCTGATTTACAAAGTGAAGCACGATAGACAGAGTGCTGTGATACTTGATGCAAGTGCCGATCCGACTTTAGCCAACGACCCCTATATCATCCGTCAGCAGCCGAAAAGTATCTTGTGTAGCCCGATTTTGCATCAAGGTAAATTGATGGGCATTTTATATCTAGAAAATAATTTAGCAACAGGGGCGTTCACAAAAGATCGCGTCGAACTGCTCAACTTGCTGTGTACTCAGGCGGCAATTTCTTTGGAAAATGCCCGACTTTATGAACGTTCCTTGGAAAATGCCCAACAGCTAGAGCGATCGCTTGAGGAGTTAAGCGCCGCCCAGTCTGTCTTCCAAGCATCCCAGCAAAAACTCCAGCTATTGGTTCAGCAAACTCCATTAGCAGTCATCGAGTGGGATACCAATTATCACGTTACTGACTGGAACCCAGGCGCAGAAAGAATCTTTGGCTACAGCAAACAAGAGGCTTTGGGTTGTGGATTCAAATTCATCATTCCTGAAATAATTCAAGCAGAAATGGAGCGAGTCAGCGTCGAAATTATATCGCAGGAGGGCGGCAATTACAGTATCAATGAAAATGTGACAAAGGATGGTAAAATTATCATTTGCGCTTGGTATAATAATCCGCTTGTAAATGCAGATGGCGAGTCAATCGGAGTTGCTTCCCTAGCAGATGATATTACAGAACAGCAAACTGCGCTACGCGATCGCAAAGTTGCCGAAGTCCAACTTCAACAAAAAGCACAAGAGCTAGAAACTGCTTTACAAAACCTGCAACAAGCACAATTACAAATGGTGCAAACTGAGAAAATGTCTGCACTCGGAAACTTAGTTGCTGGTGTAGCTCATGAAATGAATAATCCCCTTGGTTTTATTGCTGCTAGTCTCAAACAAGCGAAACCTACTATCGCTGATATTGTTGAACATCTCAGACTATATCAAGAAAGTTTACCCAACAAAAGCGATGAAATCGAAGACCACGCCGAAGAAATCGACTTGGATTATAGCTTAGAAGACTTACCCAAGATGATTGATTCTATGTCTATGGCGTGTGACAGGCTAAAGAACATCAGCACCAGTTTGAGAACTTTCTCTCGTGCCGATCAAGACTACAAAGTACCTTTCAATATCCACGAAGGCATTGATAGCACAATTTTAATTCTCAAACATCGTCTCAAGGCCAATGAACAACGTCCGGCGATTCAAGTTGTTGCAAACTACGGTAATTTACCTCAAGTAGAATGTTTCCCCGGTCAATTAAATCAGGTATTTATGAATATTTTCGCTAATGCTATTGATGCATTAGATGAATCTAATCATGGGCTCAGCTTTGAAGAAATTAAAGCCAATCCTAACTGCATTACAATTACAACCTCAGTCGAAAATAATCTAATTAAAGTTTCCATTACTGATAATGGCAAAGGAATGAACGAATCAGTTAAACAAAAAATATTTGACCATTTATTTACGACAAAAGCTGTTGGTAAAGGTACAGGATTGGGACTTGCGATCGCTCGTCAAATCGTTGAAGAAACCCACGGTGGCAAATTAAGTTTTAATTCGGTTCTGAGTCAGGGTACAGAATTTACGATTGAAATTCCGGTATGAATCTCGGATACTCCTTGTTCGCGCCGCGTTTCGTAAAGAATGGATGGGATTAGCGCCGATTTTCTTTGAGTCTAAATCCTGAAAATTTCAAGTCGGGGAGCGACGGGTTCGCTTTATATCTGGGAACACTATATCTGGAGTCTTAAAGATTTAGCAGTATGGTTAGTACGAGAGTCAATATTCCCGGATATCAGGTTAGCGAAGAACTCTACAATGGTTCTAGAACCATCGTTTATCGAGGGTATCGAGAGACTGACTCATTACCCGTAACGATCAAACTGCTGAAAAATCCTTATCCGAGTTTTGGCGAACTTTTGTCGTTTCGCAATCAGTACACCATAGCGAAAAATCTCAACTCACCTCTAATTGTCCAAACTTATAGCCTAGAACCGTATCAAAATGGTTATGCGTTGGTAATGGAAGATTTTGGGGGGATTTCTCTCAAGGATTGGGGACTTGTACTGAGCGAAGCCGAAGTAGTGGGGAGAAACTTAGAATCTTTGATGGAGTTTTTAGAAATAGCGATCGCACTGTGCAACACCTTAGATATATTGTATCGCGATCGGATTATTCATAAAGATATCAAACCCGCCAATGTTTTAATTAATCCAGACACAAAACAAGTTAAATTAATTGACTTTAGTATTGCATCCCTACTACCACGGGAAACTCAAACACTGATGAATCCCAATGTCTTGGAAGGGACACTTGGTTATATTTCTCCTGAACAAACAGGAAGAATGAATCGGGGGATTGACTATCGGACTGATTTCTATTCTTTAGGTGTCACTTTTTATGAACTACTTACGGGTGAGTTACCGTTCCATTCAAACGATCCGATGGAGTTGGTACATTGTCATCTAGCAAAACTTCCACCATCTCTTCAGGAAGTTAAAAATGAAGAGATTCCGCAAGTGTTGTCAGATATTGTCATGAAATTAATGGCAAAGAATGCTGAAGACCGCTATCAAAGTGCATTGGGATTGAAATTTGATTTAGAAACTTGTTTATCTCAACTCCAAGAAACTGGTGAAATTAAAAGTTTTCCAATTGCTCAACGGGATCTGTGCGATCGCTTTATTATCCCTGATAAACTTTATGGACGAGAAACAGAAGTAAAAACTCTCCTGCAAGCATTTGAGCGCGTTAGTACAGGTGTGACAGAAATGATGCTGGTGGCTGGTTTTTCGGGTATTGGGAAAACCGTTGTAGTTAACGAAGTTCATAAACCTATCGTCAAAAAACGCGGTTATTTTATCAAAGGGAAATATGACCAATTTCAACGAAATATTCCCTTTAGTGCTTTTGTGCAAGCCTTCCGCGATTTAATCGGGCAATTATTAACCGAAAGCGATGCTCAAATCCAGCAATTTAAAACCAATATTCTAGCGGCTGTGGGTGATAATGGACAGGTAATTATTGAAGTCATCCCGGAATTAGAAAGAATTATTGGTCAACAACCACCTGTTACAGAATTATCAGGAACTGCCGCACAAAATAGATTTAATTTATTATTTCAGAAATTTACCCAAGTCTTTACCAGTGAAAAACATCCATTGGTGATGTTTTTAGATGATTTACAATGGGCAGATTCAGCATCGTTGATGTTAATACAGTTATTAATGGCTGATACCAAACATCTTTTCTTAATTGGTGCTTATCGTGATAACGAAATCAATTCAGCACATCCATTAATTTTGACTTTGAATGATATCCAAAAAACAGCAGCTACAATTAATACGATTACTTTAGCGCCTCTGAGTCAATCGCAAGTAAATCAATTAGTTGCTGATACACTGAAATGTACAAAAGATTCGGCATTACCTGTTTCTCAATTGGTATTTCAGAAAACTCAAGGTAATCCGTTTTTTGCCATCCAGTTTCTCAAGGCACTACACCAAGATGGGTTAATTGAATTTAACTTTGAATCAGGATATTGGCAATGTGATATCACCCAAATCAATCAGCAAGCGGTGACAGATGATGTTGTGAATTTCATGATATTTCAATTACAAAGACTGCCTCAATCAACTCAAAAAGTGTTGCAGTTAGCTGCTTGTATTGGCAATCAATTTGATTTAGCAACTTTGGCAATTGTTTCGCAAGAATCAGAAATTGAAACGGCTGCTAGTTTATGGAAAGCTTTACAAGAAGGGTTGATTTTACCGATTAGTGATGTTTATAAGTTTTATCAAGATTTGTCATTGGTCGTCCCTTCTCTACGAGACGCTACGCGAACGGCTCCGCTCAGGGCGAGTGGTCAGGGGTCATTAGAAAAGAGCGAACGAATGACAAAGGATAAAGGACAAAGGACAGCTTATTATAGATTTTTACATGACAGAGTACAACAAGCTGCCTATTCTCTAATTCCCGATCGTCAAAAACAAGCAACTCATCTCAAAATTGGTCAATTACTTCTCCAAAATTCCTCTCAAATAGAACAAGAAGAAAAACTGTTTGATATTGTTGGACATTTGAATTTAGGGCAAGAGTTAATCACTCAATTAAGCGAACGAGAAGCCTTGGCTCGGCTTAACTTAGCAGCAGGAGATAAAGCCAAAAATTCTACCGCTTACGCTGCTGCTAGAGCCTATTTACAAACTGGAATTGAGCTACTTACAGCGAATTGCTGGCAAGAACAATATGAATTGACCCTGAGTCTCTACGTTGCCGCCACCGAAGCCGCCTACTTGAATGCTGACTTTGATGGCATGGAACAGATCGCAGTACAGGTGTTGAAATCAGCCCAGACGATTTTAGACAAAGTTAAAATTTACGAAATTCAAATTGCTGCCCAGACAGCCCAGACCAGAATATTAGAAGCGATCGCAGTTGGCAGAGATGCACTCTTTCAATTGGGGATTGAACTCCCCACTGCACCTGACGAAGCCAAAATTGGCAAAGTGCTACAGACTGTAGCCAGCCTTCAAAGCGGCAGAGGGATTGAAGAATTAGTCGATCTACCTGTGATGAGCGACCGCCAAACTCAGGCAGCTATGCAACTCTTAGGAATATTATTTTCACCGATTCTACAGGCAATGCCCGGATTACTGCCCATACTGAGCGCAACGATGGTGAGTTTATCACTCCAGTTTGGGAATGCACCTGCATCAACGGTGGGGTATATGATTCACGGTATGGTGTTGTGTGCCTTTTTGTCAGAAGTGAAAACAGGCTATAGCTTTGGGCGATTAGCAATGAATTTGCTTGACCGATTTAATGTCGGGGAATTCAAGTGTAAGATTCTACTTCTGTTTGCGGCCTGGATTCAACATCATCAGGAATCTCTCAGGGCAACGATGCTGACGATGAAAGATGGCTATGCGACTGGTATGGAAACTGGTGATTTTCTCAACGCTGGCTACAACTCGCTCAATTACTTCATTGCCAAATTTTTTGCTGGGGTAGAACTGGACATTTGGGAACCCGAAATAGCAGGTTACAGGGCTGTCTTAGTGCAGGTAAAACAACATTCTGCCCTGACTTATTTGGATATGATGCAGCAGACTGTGGAGAACTTGAGGGAAGCCCGTATTCTGTCGGATTGCTTAATTGGCACTGCCTACAATGAAACAGCAATGCTTCCTAAGCACCATCAAGACAAGGATCTCTCGGCGATCGCTATTGCTTATATTTACAAACTGATACTTGCCTACATTTTTGGTAACTACACGGCTGCCCTAGACCATAACGCCCAAGCCAAACAGTATTTGATGGCAGTATCAGGCATGATTTTTATTCCCATTTTTCATTTCTATGCAGCCCTGACGCATTTAGCGCTCTTGTTGGCACAGCCAGAGCCAAAGCAAGCCGAATTTCTCGCCTTGGTAGAAACCCATCAAACCACTTTGCAGCAATGGGCGCAAAATGCTCCCATGAATCATCTACATAAATGGCATTTAGTTGAGGCTGAAAAACAACGAGTGTTGGGCAATAAAGCAGAAGCACTTGAACATTACGATCGCGCCATCTCCCTTGCCAAAGAAAACGAATACATTAACGAAGAAGCACTTGGCAACGAACTAGCAGCAAAATTTTACCTTGATTGGGGTAAAGAAAGAGTTGCCCAAGCATATATGCAAGAAGCATACTACTGCTACGCTCGTTGGGGTGCAAAAGCCAAAATAGAAGACTTAGAAAAACGCTATCCCCAACTACTCCAATCGATTCTGCAACAGCAACGAATCAACTTCAATACCTTAGAAACTATTAGCTTTCGCGGCACTTCCTCATCTACTCGCACTTCTACCACTGGCAGTACTGGTATTTCCCAGACATTAGATTTTACCTCTGTTCTTAAAGCCGCTCAAGCTATCTCCGGTTCTCTGGAATTAGATCGACTCATTGCCAGCTTGACCCAGATTATCCTAGAAAACTCTGGCGCGAAGAAAGTTGTACTAATTCTTCCCCAAGATGAGGACACTGCCGTGCGGGGAGAACCCTTATTGAAGAAAGTATCTGGTGATAATTGGCAAGTTAGGGCAATTACCTTTATCAATCATGACCAAATACAAACCATTCTGGAGCCACAATCACTCGCTAATTGTCAAGAGATTCCTGCAAAAATTATCAATTACGTCAAAAATACCCAACAAACAGTTGTTATAGACAATTGCAAAACAGATACCATTGGGTTGATTGGGGAATATATGCAGCGAACACAACCCCAGAGTGTATTATGTACCCCGATTCTTAATCAAGGGCGTTTAGTAGGGATTCTTTACCTAGAAAATCAACTGACTCAAGGCGTATTTACTAGCGATCGCCTTTCTATTGTAAATTTCCTCTGCACTCAAGCTGCAATTTCTTTGGAGAATGCCCAGTTATATAATCATCTCCAAGAGCGAGAAAAGTTCCTCAATAGTATTTATGAAGGTGTTGGCTGTCTTATTTTTGTGACTGATATCCGTGATAATGGTAGGTTTGAGTATACAGGATGGAGTAAATCATGCGAAATAGTGATTGGTATACCTGCTTCTCAAGTACTGGGTAAAAGTCCGCAAGAATTAATGGCTCCTAATGAAGTTGCAGCAATCGAGCAAAAATATCTGCATTGTTTCCAAATTGGAACACCGATCACCTATGAAGAATGTTTAACATTTAATGACCAGAAAATTTGGTTTTTAACCACACTCAGCCCTTTAAAAGATGAGACGGGCAAAGTTTATCGCGTAGTTGGGACAACGATTAATATTAGCGATCGCAAACAAGCTGAATCAGCAGTGACAGAAAAATCTCAAGCACTCGGAACAGCCTTAGAAGATTTACAGCAAGCCCAATTACAAATTGTTCAAAGTGAGAAAATGTCTGCACTGGGTAATTTAGTTGCTGGTGTAGCCCATGAAATGAATAATCCTTTGGGCTTTATTGCTGCAAGTCTCAAACAAACTAAACCCACTATTGCCGATGTTGTGCAACACTTGAAACTTTATCAAGAAAGTTTACCTAATCCGGGTGCTGAAATTATTGACCATGCAGAAGAAATTGACTTAGATTATAGTTTAGAAGATTTACCCAAGGCAATTGATTCAATGGTGATGGCGTGCGATCGCCTGAAAAATATCAGTACTAGTTTAAGAACTTTCTCCCGCGCTGATAAAGATTACAAAGTGCCATTTAAAATTCATGAAGGGATTGAAAGTACAATTTTAATTCTCAAACATCGCCTCAAAGCCAACGATCAACGTCCAGCAATTGCAGTAATAACCGATTATGGCAATTTGCCTGAAGTTGAATGTTTTCCTGGACAATTAAACCAGGTGTTTATGAATATCCTAGCTAATGCCATTGATGCCTTAGATGAGTCGAATACTGGGCGGAATTTTGCAGAAATCCAAAAAAAACCTAACAAGATTACAATTAAAACCTCATCGCAAGACGATCGGGTTACAATAACGATTGCTGATAATGCTAATGGCATGAGTGAAACAGTCAAACAAAAGATATTTGACCATTTGTTTACAACGAAATCTGTGGGAAAAGGAACGGGTTTAGGATTAGCGATCGCCCGTCAAATTGTTGAATCAACCCACGGCGGCAAATTGTATTGCAACTCTATTATCGGTGAAGGTACAGAATTTCTCATTGAAATTCCGGTGTAAATTTTTATTCTGGTTCCTAAATAGCTTGAGATATCTGGGAATACTATCTCTGTAAATCATCACTTTTTCAGCAGTTATGGTCAGCACTTTTGTGAGAATTCCTGGATACCGCTTAATTGAAGAACTCTACAATGGTTCGAGAACACTCGTTTATCGAGGATATCGAGAAACTGATTCCTTAGCGATAGTCATTAAACTACTGAAAAATCCCTATCCCAATTTCAGCGAACTCTTATCGTTTCGCAATCAGTATACCATTGCCAAAAATCTTAATTCACCTTTAATAGTTCAAACTTATAGCCTAGAACCTTATCAAAATGGCTATGCACTGGTGATGGAAGATTTTGGCGGGATTTCTCTCAAAGAATGGAAATTCACAGGGAATCTACAATCTCTACAGGAGTTTTTAGAAATTGCGATCGCTCTGTGCGACACCTTAAATTTACTTTACAAAGAGCGCATCATCCATAAAGATATTAAACCCAGCAATATATTAATTAATCCCGAAACCAAACAAATTAAATTAATTGACTTTAGTATTGCATCACTTTTACCAAGAGAAACCCAAACCCTCGTCAATCCCAACGTGTTAGAAGGAACACTTGCTTATATTTCTCCCGAACAAACAGGCAGAATGAATCGAGGGATTGACTATCGCACAGACTTCTACTCACTCGGTGTAACTTTTTATGAATTCCTCACAGGAGAGTTACCTTTTGCCTCCAACGAACCTATGGAGTTGGTACATTCTCATATTGCAAAACTTCCAGAGAAATTGACGAGCAAAACAAAAAAAGAAATTCCACAGGTGCTTTCAGATATCGTCATGAAGTTGATGGCGAAAAACGCCGAAGATAGATATCAAAGTGCATTGGGGTTGAAATTTGATTTAGAAAAATGTTTACATCAACTACAAATTTCTGGTAGGGTTGAAGGCTTTGAAATAGCGCAGCAGGATGTGTGCGATCGCTTTCTCATCCCCGATAAACTCTATGGACGAGAAACCGAAGTTGAAACTCTATTACAAGCCTTTGAAAGAGTTAGCCTTGGTGCAACAGAAATGATGCTAGTCGCTGGGTTTTCCGGCATTGGAAAAACAGCGGTCGTCAACGAAGTTCACAAACCTATTGTCAAGCAACGCGGTTATTTCATCAAAGGAAAATTCGACCAATTTCAACGGAATATTCCCTTCTTTGCTTTTGTCCAAGCATTTCGAGATTTAATGGGGCAATTATTAACCGAAAGCGATCTCCAGCTAGAGCGATGGAGAAAGCAAATATTAGCAGCACTTGGAGAAAATGGACAAATAATTATTGAGGTGATTCCCGAACTAGAGCGCATTATTGGCAAACAACCTTCTGTACCCGACCTTTCTGGCAGTGCTGCTCAAAATCGCTTCAACTTACTGTTTGAAAAATTTATTCAAGTGTTCGCCACAAAAGAACATCCTCTAGTCATATTTATTGATGACTTGCAGTGGGCAGATTCGGCATCGCTGAAGTTGATGCACCTGTTGATGAGTAAAGCTGATAATCAGTATCTCTTGACGATCGGCGCATACCGGGATAACGAAGTTTCACAAGCTCATCCATTGATGTTGACGCTGCAAGAGCTGGAAAAAGCAAAGGCAACCATCAATACTATTACTCTAGCTCCCCTGAATCGGGCATCGATAAACCAGTTAGTTGCAGATACGCTTAGTTGTTCTCTAAATTTGGCGTTACCGTTGACCGAACTGGTGATGAGCAAAACAAAAGGTAATCCCTTCTTCACCACACAATTTCTCAAAGCATTGTATGAAGATGGATTAATTACCTTTAACTTTGACGGTAACTATTGGCAGTGCGACATTACTCAGGTGCGATCGCTCTCGCTCACTGATAATGTCGTAGAGTTTGTGGCAGTGCAACTAAAGAAAATGCCACTAAAAACCCAAACAATTCTCAAATTGGCAGCTTGCATCGGGGCGCAGTTTGATTTGAATACTCTAGCAATTGTTGCAGAACAAACCCAAATAGACGTAGCGGCAGCGTTATGGAAAGGCTTGCAAGAAGGGTTAATTTTACCAATTAGTGAAGTTTATAAGTTTTACCAACAAGAGTCATTAGTCATTAGTCATTTGTCATTCGTAGACGAAGTACAACCAGCGCTCGATGAGCGAGAACAATTGACAGTTGCTTACAAATTTTTACACGATCGCGTCCAGCAAGCCGCCTATTCCCTGATTCCTGACGATCGGAAAGCTTCGATCCATCTGAAAATAGGTCAACTGCTGCTCGACTATACATCGGACATAGAACAGAACAACAAATTATTTGATATCGTCAATCACCTGAACAGGGGATTGAAATTGGTCGTTGAACCCGCAGAACGAGAGAAAATTGCCCAGTTAAACGGACTCGCCGCAAAAAAAGCCCGGTCTGCAACCGCCTATGAATCTGCTATAACCTATGCAACTACGGGAATCACGCTGTTAACCCCTGATTGCTGGCAAAGTCAGTATGAATTGGCACTAATGCTGCACGAATTAGCGGCGGAAAATGCCTTTCTTTCGAGAGATTTTGAGCAAATGGAACGTTGGTCTTACATCGTGTTGCAGCAAGCGAAGACGCTGCTCGATCGGGTGAAAATCTACGAAATTCAAATTCAAAATCATACATTGCAGCATCAACTGTTAGAAGCGAGCGACCTGGCGAAACAAGTGTTAAGTCAATTAGGTATTCAATTGCCCGATTTCCCCACGCAAGAGGATATCCAGCAGGGATTTCAGAATACAGTCAACTTGTTGGCCGATAGAGCGATCGAGGAGTTATTATACCTGCCTCCCATGACGGCAGGTGAACCTCTAGCAGCGATAAAAATTGCCGCCAGCGCTGCATCAGTTATTTATATTACAAATCCATCCTTATATCCATTACTAATTCTGTCGCAGGTGAATGCCTCGATTCAATACGGCAATGCGCCATTCTCTGCCTTCTTTTATGCCCACTATGGTCTGCTCTTGAATGGCATTTTAGAAGACATAGAAGCGGCAGATCGAGCTGGCAAGCTAGGGTTAGCGGTCATCGAAAAACTCAATGCTAAGGAAGTTGAATGTAGAACCCGCGTTATAGCAGGGGCGCTGGTTCTGCATGGAACTACTCATCTGCAAACGTCAGTGCAAGTTCTACGGGAAGGCTACCAAATTGGATTAGACACCGGAGATTTGGAATTTGCAGGTTATGCCGCACTTCATAGCTGCAAAAATGCCTACTTCAGCAGTCAGGAACTCGGAACGCTGGAGCAAGACATCAACGCCTACAGTCAGATGCCAAAGAATCTCAAACAGGTTCAGACGTTTAACTACTTTCAAATGCTCGGACAGGCGGTTTTTAACCTGTTGGGCAACGCTCAGAATCCCCAGCTTTCTGTGGGCGATCTGTGCGACGAGGCGCAGTTGCTACCCCAGTTGTTGGCAGCGAACGATCTAATGGGGCTTCATTTCTTCTATCTGCACAAACTGATTCTTGGCTACTTGTTTGGTGAAACGGCACAATCCCTGTTAGAGATTGCGACTGAGGGCAGACAGTATTTAACAGCAGGGGCAGGTCTTGTTACGGTGCCAATCTTTTACTTCTATGACTCTCTTGCTGCTTTAACCGGAGATTGTAGTGAGGATTCTGATTTGGCCGATTGCTTGCAACGGGTAGCAGAGAATCAGGCAAAGTTGCAGAAGCGATCGCACCATGCACCGATGAACTACTTGCACAAGTGGCATTTGGTCGAAGCAGAAAAGCATCGAGTGTTAGCTGAAAAAGCTGAGGCGATCGAGCAGTACGATCGCGCCATTGCTGTTGCTAAAGAACACGGTTATATCCAAGAAGAAGCACTTGCCAACGAACTAGCCGCCAAATTTTACCTCGACTGGGGCAAACAGCGCATTGCCCAAGAATACATCACAAACGCTTACTACGCCTATGCTCGCTGGGGAGCGAAAGCCAAAGTCGCCGACTTGGAAAAACGCTATCGGCAATTACTTAGCCCCATATTACAGCAAACCCGTTCGGCGCTCTCAACTAACGAAACTATCTTCGCTTTGGGGACTGTCACCTCCACTTCTACGAGTTCTAGCAGTAGTGTCTCAGATATCCTAGATTTAAAAGCGATTCTCAAAGCCTCTCACACTATCTCTAGTGAAATCGAACTGGAGAAACTGCTTGCATCGTTACTGAGAATCGTCATCGAAAATGCCGGGGCTGATAAATGCGTGTTAATGCTGTTGCGAGACAGTCACCTGTTGATTAAAGGGTCAATGACTTTGGGAACAGAACCAGTGGTGTTGCAGAAAATTCCTGTGGAAGAGAGTCAGGATATTCCCCAAAAGCTCATTTACAAAGTCTTGCACAACAGTCAGACTATTGTCCTGCTGGATGCAACAGCAGATTCCACCTTAGCCAACGACCCCTATATCATACGCCAGCAGCCCAAGAGTATTTTGTGTAGCCCGATTTTGCATCAAGGCAAGTTGATGGGGATTTTGTATCTGGAAAACAGTTTAGTCACAGGGGCGTTTACAAGCGATCGCGTCGAACTGCTCAACTTACTCTGCGCTCAAGCCGCCATTTCCTTGGAAAATGCCCAACTTTACGAACGTTCCTTAGAATCGCTGTCGGAGTTGAAGACGGCCCAGTCTCGCTTCCACAACTTAGTAGACAATGTGCCTGGGGTGGTTTGTCAATACCAGATGAGTGCTGATGGCATCCTCTCGTTAAACTACATCAGTGCCGACTGTTACAATTTGTACGAAATTACCCCAGAAAAAGCTGCTGCCGATCCCGATTTTCTCGACAAAATGATACATCCAGATGATGTGGCTTCTTACCTGCAAACTTACACTGACACCGTTCAAGCTCGATCTTCCTGGTGGTGGGAGGGGCGAATCGTCACTCCGTCAGGAATCGTCAAATGGCTTCACGGCGAATCTAGAGTTGAACAGCGCCCGGATGGCTCATTGGTTTGGGATGGATTGTTTTTAGATATCAGCGATCGCAAGCAAGCAGAACTTGGTTTGCAACAAGCCCAATTACAAATTGTTCAAAGTGAGAAAATGTCTGCGTTGGGTAACTTAGTTGCTGGTGTCGCCCATGAAATGAATAATCCTTTAGGTTTTATTTCTGCCAGTCTCAAACAAGCTAAACCAACGTTTACTGATATTGTTGACCACTTAAAACTCTATCAAGAAACTTTACCCGATAAGAGCGAACAAATCCTCGACCATGCCGAAGAAATTGACTTGGAATATACCTTAGAAGACTTGCCCAAAATGCTCGATTCGATGACAATGGCGTGCGACAGACTCAAAAATATTAGCACCAGTTTACGCACTTTCTCTCGTGCCGATCGCGATTACAAAGTGCCGTTTAATATCCACGAAGGTATCGATAGTACTATTCTCATTCTCAAGCATCGTCTCAAAGCAAATGAACTACGTCCCGCAATTGAAGTTGTCACTAACTACGGTAATCTACCTCAAGTTGAATGCTTTCCTGGGCAATTAAATCAGGTGTTTATGAATATCTTAGCCAATGCCATTGATGCATTAGATGAATCGAATACCGGGCGCAATCTTCAAAACATCAAAGCTAATCCCAACCGAATTACAGTTACCACTTCAATCGAAAATAACTATGTAAAAATAGCCATTGCTGATAATGGCAAGGGGATGAGTGAAGAGATAAAACAAAATATTTTTGACAATTTATTTACTACGAAATCCGTGGGGAAAGGTACGGGATTAGGGTTGGCGATCGCCCGTCAAATTGTTGTGGAAAAACACGGGGGTTCAATACACTGTAACTCCTTCCCAGGAAAAGGTACAGAGTTTATAATTGCAATTCCAGTGCGGCAATAAACAGTACTGAGTAGATCAACTTTAGCTAAGAAGATTCTGTCACCCTACTTGCAGGCGATCGCGTAACGTTCATGCAGAAAAGGCATCTTCTGAGACGCTTTACCTTAGCGGAAGCCTCTGGAAGAAAAGGCAGTTGGATAAATTAAGCTTTTAGCAATTTTTACGTAATACCAATTCACAAAAAATATGATACAGATGCAAACCATAAAACCTATGCTAATTTTCACTTTCTTAATGCGTGAATTTTGAATTTTGAATTGGTATAAGTCCTGCCTAACTCAGGACTGGCTCTAAGTAAACTGAATCGGAGTTGAATATGTGTACTGAAAAAATAAATGAAGAGATATTGCTTTTACGTCAGCAAAATACCCAATTACTGCAACAGCTAGAAGCATTGCAAAACCTTTCTTCAACTACACTGTTAGCCGAACAACATCAAATTTGGGAATTAGTTACTGATGAAGTCCCACAGGATTTACAACTGATAGAATTACAGTCGAAATTGGCAGATAATTCTACCTTTGTAGAATCAGCAAATAAAATTAGCGGACGGCATCATCAAGCAGCGGCAACTGCTTTGGCTGAGAGTGAGGCTAAGTATCGCCAACTCGTGGAAAATATCAGCGACCTGATTTTTTCTATGTCAGTGGAAGGTCTTTTTACTTATGTCTCACCACAATATAAAAATGTTTTAGGATGGGAACCTTCAGACCTACTTGGTCAACCCTTTGCCCCCCTGCTTCATCCTGATGATTTTCCCCTAGCCCAGAGAAAAATTCAAGAAATGGTGGAAACCAAGGGGCAGCGAATCGCAATAGAATTTCGCCACCAAAAAAAGGATGGAAATTGGTGCTGGATGAGGTCAGTGGCTTCGCCAATTTTCGATTCAGATGGTGAAATTATTGGTCTTCATGGCGCTATTAGCGATATCAGCAGTCGCAAACAAGCTGAAGAATTAATCAAAGCCTCGCAAGCAGAATTGCTCGCTTTGTTCAACGCTATGCAGGATGTAATTCTTGTCTTGGATGCCGAAGGAAGATACTTAAAAATCGCTCCTAGTGGTGCGCCCTTACTCTACCAACCTCCTGCGGAACTGCTGGGCACAAAAATATATGAGGTTTTACCCTCTGCTTGTGCAGATTCTTTTCTCAACTCTATTCAACAAGCACTCTTAACTCAAAAAACTGTGAAGGTAGAATATAGCTTGCCTATAGGCGAGCAAGAGGTTTGGTTTGAGGCGAATATTGCCAGAATGACTGAAAACACCGTTGTTTGTGTCGCCAGGGATATCAGTGAACGCAAACAGATGGAAGACCAACTGCGACAACAAACGGAAAATTTAGCACAAACTCTTCAAGAACTCAGACAAACTCAAGCACAAATGATTCAAGCAGAAAAAATGTCTAGTTTGGGTCAACTTGTGGCTGGAGTTGCCCACGAAATCAACAACCCCGTTAATTTTATTCACGGTAATCTCACCTATATAGAGGAATATACTCAAGACCTGTTGCGAATAATTCACCATCAGCAGCAATCTGGTAATAACTCGGAATTTCAGGCTTTGTGTGAGGAAATTGACCTAGAGTACATCCAAAAAGATGTACCAAGAATATTGAGTTCGATGAAAGTTGGTACTCAGCGCATCCGTCAAATTGTGCTGTCGTTACGAACCTTCTCACGCATAGATGAAGCCGAGTTTAAAGCAGTGGATATTCATGAAAGCATCGATAGTACTCTAATGGTATTGCAACATCGCTTCCAAGAAACAACAAAGCTTCCAGCCATTCAAGTCATCAAAGACTACGGCACATTACCTTTAGTGGAATGTTATGGCCGACAACTCAATCAGGTATTTATGAATATATTAGCGAATGCCATTGATGCTTTAGAAGAATGGACAATTGAGAATGCACAATTAAGAATAGACAATTTCACATCTGGGTTGTTAACTCCCACGATCGCCATTCGGACATCAGTGATAGATTCCGGTTGGGTAAAAATTGCGATCGCTGATAATGGAATAGGTATGTCAGAACAGATTCAACAACAAGTTTTTAATCCGTTTTTCACCACCAAGCCTGTGGGTAAGGGCACAGGTATGGGAATGTCTATCAGTTATCAAATCATTACAGAAACACATGGTGGCAAACTGGAATGTCATTCATCACCAGCAGCAGGAACGGAGTTTGTAATTACAATTCCAATTCAGCATTGACCAAATAATTCGTAGTTCGTAATTCGTAATTCGTAATTACGGACAAAATTAATAATTAATTCATTCGGCTTTCAAGCCCCTTTACGAATTATTGTAACTATTGACTAATAGCTAAACAATCAGTTTCTGCCCACCAGGCGTAAATAAGTGTGTCGCGGTCTGGTAAAGTGCCCAAAGTATTAGGTTGCAACACATTAATCCTAATGCCATTTGTTAATTCCATAACATAATTAACGTGTGTGCCCAAATACATAACGTTAACCAGCCGTCCTTCAAAGCAGTTAACTGGCAAATTAGGTGGATAAAGCGAAAGCTGTATTTTTTCTGGACGCACACTCACTACTACAGCTTGTGATAATTCAGTTGGTGTATTCTCAGCGCGGCTAATAACAATTGAGAGTCCCATTTTTGTGGAGATTTTAATATTAGAGGAGTCTACCGCGACGATTTCACCGCTGAATAAATTAGTATCACCAATAAAATCAGCAACAAAGGATGTACAGGGACGTTCATAAATTTGGCTGGGAGTGCCAATTTGTTCAATTTTGCCTTGATTCATTACGGCAATGCGATCGCTCAAAGACAATGCTTCTTCTTGGTCGTGTGTCACCATCACAAAGGTTAACCCCAAGTCTTTGTGTAAATTTGATAACTCAACCTGCATTTCTTTACGTAGTTTGAAATCTAACGCCCCTAAAGGTTCATCCAGTAGTACCACGGTGGGACGGTTGACTAGGGCCCTTGCTAAAGCGACTCGCTGCTGTTGACCACCAGAAAGTTGATTGGGAAAGCGCGATCGCAAACTTTCCATTTTCACCAGTTTTAAAGCTTCTTGGACTCTAGCTTCAATTTTCGATTTGGGTATTTTTTTTAGCCGCAGTCCAAAAGCGATGTTATTCCAGACATTCAGGTGGTTAAATAAAGCGTAACTTTGAAATACAGTATTGACGGGTCGGCGGTAAGGGGGCACATTAGTCATGGACTGACCCTGAATAAACACCTTACCAGCGTCAGCAATTTCAAACCCAGCAATTAAGCGCAGTGTTGTTGTTTTACCACAACCGGAGGGGCCTAAAATACTAAAAAATTCTCCTTGTCTAACATCCAAATCAATGCCATTTACTGCTGGTTCTTGGTTAAAAAACTTGAAGACGTTACGCAGTTCAACATCAAGTGGCTGAAAAGTTGTTATCCCCCTCTGATTTTGCATGACGATTTGAGCCATAATCCTCAGTAGAATGCCGCGATCTTAAGTGATTTTGTCAATTGCTCTAGTCTTTTGGGCAGACTATATTTGACACTTTGGTTTATTGTATCCGCCAAAAACAATTGTTCAAGAATATACTCGTCCGATTATTTCAGACTCAGTAACAAAAATACAATTATGGTAAATTTATATACTATGCTTATCATTTAGATAATCTGTAATTAAGTTAACAAGTCTTAAAATTGCATCTTAGCAATTGCTAAAAGGCTGGCTGGAATTGCATTTATTCATTTTGAATTTTGAATACTTCGGCTCCTTTCGACTTCGCTCAACGCAAGTCGCTCAGTACAAGTTTTGAATTTTGAATTAATACTTATGTCATTATTCCCATCACTTGGCAGTAAAAAAGATACACGTACAGTTGGACGTGGTTTCCAATCAATATTTTTAATCGTATTTACCCTATTAATGACCAGTGGGATTGAGGCTCGTTTGGCTTACTTGCAAATAGTTGATGGGCCAAAACTCCGAGAACGAGCTGAAGCAAACCGAATTCGGATGATTCCCAAACAACCAGAACGGGGCAATATTTTTGACCGGAATGGCAAACTTTTAGCTAGTACTCGCTATCCTAGCTCTGTGTATTTGTGGCCGATGGCGCATACTAAGCCTTCCTGGTCTGTAGTCGGCCCGCGTCTAGCGCAAATTCTTAACATTCCCCAAGATGAGATGGAAAAGAAATTAGAACAAGCTGGTGCTAATTCTTCTTCACTCATTCGGGTTGCTCGCGATTTAAATGAAGCAGAAATTACGGCATTAAAGGAGTATAAAAATGAACTCCCAGAAGTGGAAATTAATACAGATTCTGTACGTTATTATCCCCACGGCAAGGAATTAGCGCACGTACTAGGTTATACACGAGAGTTGACCGCCGACCAGTTAAAAGGCAAGAAGGAGTTAGGCTATCGACTGGGAGATGTCATCGGTCAGATGGGTGTGGAAAAGGCTTATGAGAAAGCTCTACGGGGCGAATGGGGTGGTCAGCAGGTAGAAGTGGATGGTGCGGGTAGACCAATCCGGGTTATAGGAGAGAAACAGGCAAAAGCTGGTAATGATTTGCACCTGACCATAGATTTGGATGTGCAAAAGGCAGCCGAAAAAGCTTTGGGAAATCACCGAGGTGCGATCGCAGCACTCGATCCAAATAATGGTGCTGTTTTAGCGTTGGTATCTTACCCCACCTTTGACCCAAATATCTTTTCCAAACAAAAACTCTCTCAAAAAGATTGGGAAAGTGTCCAAGGTAAAGATCATCCCTTGGTCAATCGCGCTCTGAGCGCCTTTCCACCCGCCAGTACTTTTAAAGTTGTGACTACGACAGCTGGACTCGAATCAGGTGAATTTTCTCCTGACTCAATACTACAAACCTTTGGTTCTCTTACCGTGGGTGGGGTGACATTTGGTGAGTGGAATCACGCCGGATTCGGGCCATTAGGATTTCCCAGAGCGATCGCTATGAGTAGCGATACTTTCTTCTATCAAGTTGGCAGAAAAGTTGGCGGCCCAACTCTAATCAAATGGAGCCGTAAATACGGGTTTGGTCAAAGAACTGGTATTGAATTTCGTGATGAAGAATCAGTAGGCTTGGTTCCAGATGAAACATGGAAGCGGAAAGTTTTCAAAATGCCTTGGACTGTTGGCGACACCATTAATATGTCAATTGGTCAAGGCGCTTTGCAAGTCACACCTCTGCAATCGGCGATTATGTTTTCTGTCCCTGCTAACGGTGGGTATCGAGTTCAACCGCATTTGCTTAAAGATAACGAAGAAGCAAAAAGTTGGCGAGAATCTTTAAATATGAAGCCGACAACTATTAAAGTTCTCCGCGACGGACTGCGAAAGGTGGTGAGTGAAGGCACTGGTAAGCGCTTAGACGTGCCGACAATTGCCCCAGCGTCTGGGAAGAGTGGCACAGCTGAAGCTGGTGTTGGTCGCCCAAATCATACATGGTTTGGTGCTTATGCGCCCAGTAATAAGCCAGAAATTGTGGTTGTGGCCTTTGGGGAAAATACTGGCGAACATGGTGGTACTATTTGCGGGCCGATGGTTTTACAAGTACTAGAAGCTTATTTTCAGCACAAATATCCAGGTAAGTATCAAAAACCTCAGCCTGACCCATCAGAAGCTAAAACTCAAAGTTCAGGACATAGCACTGGAGATTAGTTCTGCAAAGCAAAAGTCAAACAGGTATACAGCGTCAGATTTTCTAGTCTATCCCATTAGTTTTGAAGGGTGAACAAGTTCGTAGTAACGACTTTAACTTTAGTCATAGATTTTTAAACACGCTTTGTGCTTACTACAAACTCATCAAAATTAATGCGATAGACCACTAGTGTGCAAAGTTCAAAATTTAAGAAGCTTTTGGTCGAGACATATACAAGAGATGAGCTTATGGTATCAATTGAAAACAATTAATTACTGCCAATTAGTTAGCCCTTAAATACCTGCTAAGAATTTAGCAGAGTTATTTACAGATAATCTTAATTTTGCAATCCTCTTTTCCTTATGACTTACCTCAAACCATCTCCACTTGGCGGACAAAAAAATACACGTACTGTTGGACAAAGTTTCCAGCCGATATTTTTAATTATATTTACTCTATTGATGCTGACAGGAATCAGCATTCGCTTGGCATATTTGCAAATTACTGAAGGAGCAAGCCACCGAAAACGAGCCGAATCAAATCGAATTCGGATGATCCCCAAACAACCAGAACGAGGCAATATCTTTGACCGCAACGGCAAACTTTTAGCCAGTACTCGCTATCCTCGCTCTGTATATTTGTGGCCGATGGCACATACCAAGCCAGCGTGGTCATTAGTGGGAGCGCGTCTATCTCAAATTCTCGACGTTCCCCAAGAAGAGATGGAAAAGAAACTAGAAGAGGCAGGTGCTAACTCTTCTTCACTCATCCGAATTGCTCGTGACTTAAACGAAGCGCAAATCACAGCATTGAAAGAGTATCAAACTGAACTTAAAGATGTAGAAATCCATACAGAAGCCGTTCGTTACTACCCCCACGCCAAAGAATTAGCCCATGTATTAGGTTATACGCGAGAACTGACCGGCAGTCAGTTAAAAGAAAAGAAGCAGGAAGGCTACAGATTAGGTGATGTAATTGGTCAAATGGGAGTTGAAAAAGCTTATGAAAAAACTCTGCGGGGCGAATGGGGCGGTCAGCAAGTAGAAGTGGATGGTGCTGGTCGCCCGCTCCGAGTTTTGGGTGAGAAACAGGCAAAACCGGGTAACGATTTGCACTTGACCATAGATTTAAATATGCAAAAGACAGCAGAAAAAGCTTTAGGCGATCGCGACGGTGCGATCGTTGCCCTTGACCCCAAGAACGGTGCCGTTTTAGCAATGGTATCTCACCCCACCTTTGACCCAAATATTTTCTCAAAGCAGAAACTCACCCAAAAAGATTGGGAATTTGTCCAAGGTGCCGATCATCCCTTGGTGAATCGCGCCCTCAGCGCCTTTCCACCTGCTAGCACCTTCAAAATTGTCACCACTACAGCCGGTCTAGAATCTGGTAAATTTTCTCCTAGCACAGTCCTGCAAACTTACGGTTCTTTGAGTTTTGGCGGCACCCGATTTGGCGAATGGAATCACGCCGGATTCGGGCCATTGGGTTTTGTCGGAGCATTACAGTGGAGTAGTGATACCTTCTTTTATCAAATTGGTCGCGGAGTCGGCGGCCCAACTTTAATTGAGTGGACTCGCAAGTATGGATTTGGTAAAAAAACTGGTTTTGAGTTTGCCAACGAAGAAGCAAAGGGTTTAGTGCCAGATGAGGCGTGGAAGCAGAAAACTTGGAAGATACCTTGGACTGTAGGTGACAGCATTAATATGTCAATTGGTCAAGGTGCTTTACAAACGACACCTTTACAAGTTGCCATCATGTTTGCCGTGCCCGCTAATGGTGGCTATCGAGTCCAGCCACATTTGCTTAAAGACAATGAACAAGCAAAAAGCTGGCGAGCATCTTTAAATATGAAGCCGACAACTATAAGTGTTCTCCGTCAGGGACTACGGAAAGTAGTAGCTGAAGGTACGGGTAAAGCTTTGAAGCAGCCAACAGTTCCCGCAGTGGCTGGTAAGAGTGGCACTGCTGAAGCGTGGAAAGGCCGTGTTAAGCAAAATCACGCTTGGTTTGGAGCGTATGCACCTGCTGAACAGCCAGAAGTTGCGATCGTAGCATTTGCTGAACATTCCGGTGGTGGTGGTGGTAGCATTGCTGCGCCCATGATCTTACAAATTATGGAGGAATACTTTCAGCGCAAGTATCCAGGTAAGTATCAAAAACCTCAGCCTGAGAACCCAGGAAATAGCAGACGAAATTAAACGTAGGGTATGGGGCATTGGGCATTGGGCATTGGGCATTGGGCATTGGGCATTGGGCATTGGGCATT